>CAZUBP010000108.1:0-5857 GCA_964618605.1 uncultured Lachnospiraceae bacterium
GCTGGATCGTTCCGGCATGGGGTTTGCCTTTATGGAAGCCTTTATGGATGATCTGCAGGTGACCTCTCAGCCGGGGAAGGGAACCCGTGTGCGCATGACGAAAATATTCGGAAATGGCCATATTCCCTTTACCTAGGAGAAAGCATGGGAGATACGCTGGCTTTGCTAAAACGGGCACATCTGGGAGATAAAGGGGCAAGAGATACCCTGACAGAGGAAAATATGGGGCTGATCTGGAGCGTGGTGCGTCGTTTCGCCAACAAAGGAGTGGAAAAGGAGGATCTTTTCCAGATCGGCAGCATCGGATTATTAAAAGCCATCGATCACTTTGATCCCGGTTACGAGGTCTGCTTTTCCACCTATGCCATTCCCATGATCACCGGGGAGATCCGACGGTATCTCAGGGATGACGGCATGCTGCGGGTAAGCCGGTCTCTGAAGGAGGAGGCGGTGCGGATGTACCGGTGCCGGGAAACCCTGGAACGGCGTCTGGGAAGAGAGCCTACAGTGGCGGAAATCGCAGAGGATATGGGGGTGGAGCCGGAGGAGCTTTCCCTGGTAATGGAGGCCAACGCAGAGGTGGAATCCCTGCAGCAGGTGGTATACCGGGGGGAGGGAAACGAAGTCACCCTCATGGACAGGCTGGAGGACGGACAGGATGGGGAAGGGCAGATCCTGAACCGCATGCTGCTGCAGCAGCTGCTTTCCGGACTGGAGGGAGAGGAAAGAGAGCTGTTGTACCTGCGCTACGATCAGGAAAAGACCCAGTCTGCCATTGCCCGA
This sequence comes from uncultured Lachnospiraceae bacterium, assembly GCA_964618605.1. Taxonomy (GTDB): domain Bacteria; phylum Bacillota; class Clostridia; order Lachnospirales; family Lachnospiraceae; genus UBA11957. The sequence continues at coordinate 784 of CAZUBP010000108.1, forward strand.
CAGCTGGGAATTTCCCAGGTGCAGGTATCCCGTATGGAGAAAAAGATCCTGAAAAAGATACGAACACAACAAAAACTGGCGGCGGGAGAATAAAGTATCCCGCCGCTGTTCATACTCTCTGGTATAGGATATGGCAAAAAAGAGGGTAGATCATGGAAAAAACAGGGAAAAAGCAGCTGTATCTCCAGCTGTCCAGACACAATGATGTACAGGCGGGCCCCATACAGCTGTCGGATATTGCCAAAGTGTACGGCAGTGAGGAAACAGAGGTAAAAACGCTGGGAGAAACAAGAGTGAAAATCATTCCGGAGGGGGCCTACGGCAGATACAGTCTGTCGGCGGGGGAGATCGCCGGGCTTTTGCTGGAACAGTGGCCGGAATATACCTTTGTCTTTCTGGGGGATCCGGATATCGTTCTGGAATATCGAAAGCCCCAAAGGGCAGAGGGTATCCGGGATTGGCTGTGGACAGCCTTTGTCAGCGTGGTGATCTTTGTGGGCTCTGCCTTTACCATTATGACCTTTATCCGGGAGGCCAATATTGACGGGCTGTTTTCCAGCATCTACGTTCATCTGGGAATGCACGGGGCTGTGGACACCCACGGTATCGAGATCGCCTTTGCCATAGGCATCGGTCTGGGCATGCTGCTGTACTTCAACCATTTCGGAAAATTCCGGCTGCAGCAGGAGCCTACCCCCATGGAAATGGAAATGCACCAGTATATGGAGGATGCGGAGGAGACGGTGCTGGAGGCCGGAGATACCCGGGAAGAGGAATGAGGCTTTTAGGCGGCTTTCTGGCCCTGTGCGGCGGCCTGGCGGTAGCGTTTGCCACGGCGGCCTTTATTCTGGCGCTGGGCATCGTGCCCCGGGTGGCCAGTGTCAGCGGCACAGGGAAAAAGGTGCTGTGGTACGAAAGCTGTATTATGGCAGGCATATTTACCGGTATGCTCTTTGCACTGGGGGTCATCCGGTTTACAGCGCCTACGGCCTTTCTGGCGCTGCTGGGGCTGGCGGATGGGATATTTGCCGGCTGCTGGACCATTGCTTTGGGAGAGGTGCTGAACATGTATGCGGTGCTGCTGCGCCGCCTGCGGATCCGGACAGGCCTTTCCCTGATCGTCTGGGCACTTAGTCTGGGGAAAACCCTGGGTGCCCTGTTATATTTACTGGAATAAATCACAGGAGGTTATGATGATTACAGAACAGGAAAAACAGGAATATCAGGAATATGTGGAACAGATCACCCCTACCCACAGTCTGCCCTTAAATATGGCGAAAGCCTTTCTCACCGGCGGCTGTATCTGCGTATTGGGACAGCTTCTTACCAACTGGGGACAGTACCTGGGGCTGGATGACAAAATGAGCGGCAGCTTCTGCTCTGTCTGGCTGGTATTTATCAGCGTGGCATTGACGGCGCTGAATATCTGGCCCTATATCGGAAAATTCGGGGGAGCGGGAGCGCTGGTGCCTATCACCGGCTTTGCCAACAGTGTGGCGGCTCCGGCGGTGGAATACCAGACCGAGGGACAGGTTTACGGTATCGGCGCCAAAATCTTCACCATTGCCGGCCCGGTGATCCTTTACGGCATCGTCATTACCTGGGCTTTGGGCTTTTGCTACTGGCTGTGGCTTGTATGGATGGTGTAAAAGGTTGAAAAACGTGAAGAAATGCAGCGGTCAGGTGCATTGACGGTCATAGAAAATTATATTAAAATATAGACAGTTAGGCTCTCGGAAACCCGTTTTCGGTTTTGCAACCAATAGGAGAAGGCTATGGTTTATCAGGGAAGAGATACACTGCTGCTGGTGGGAAATGACACAAGCGATCGCAGGAAGCTGAGAGAAATCTTTGAGGACACCTACCGTGTTCTGGAGGCGGATGAGATCCACCTTGCCGTTTCGTTGCTGAAATATAACAGCGACTGTATTGCCGCCGTGCTGGCGGATATTCCCCTTGAGGAAGAGGAGCTTCTCGGTGAACTGGTGAAGGCCACCCATCCGGGAGCGGAGGAGGAGATCCCCCTTTTACTCTTTGTCACCCCTGTAGGTACCGGCGCCAGAGAGGATCAGGCCTTTCATCTGGGAGCCACCGATGTGGTTATGCGTCCTTATACTGTTCTCAGTGCTCAGCGGCGGGTGCAGGTGCTGGTGGATCTGTACCAGCAGAGGGCGGAAGCCATTGCCCTGAAAAAACAGGTGCAGAGGGATAACCTTACCAATCTGTACAACAAAAATTCTGCACAGAAGCTTATAGATGCCCATCTGTCCAAGGGGGTAGGGAAAAAGAAAGCCTGTATGTTCCTTCTGGATCTGGACAATTTTAAGACCGTCAACGACACCTACGGCCATATGTACGGAGATGCCCTGCTGACCCAGGTAAGCATTACCCTGCGGCAGTTTTGCCGTCCCCAGGATATTCTGGCCCGTATCGGCGGCGACGAGTTTATGATATTGTGGAAGGAATTTCCCGGAAGGGAAGCGCTGTGTAACCGGTGCGAGAACTTTCTGGAAACCACCCGAAAGATGTTTCGCCGGCTGATGCCGGATCTGCAGGTATCCTTTTCCGTGGGCTGTGCCCTGATTCCGGAGCACGGTGTCACCTTTAAACAGCTGTTTAAATGCGCCGACGCTGCTCTGTACAGCGCCAAGTCCCAGGGCAAGAACCAGTACAAGATCTATGATGCCGGCGATCAGTACGCCATCATGCGCAGCACACCCCGTACCACCCGTGTGGACTCCGACGAGGATCCCACATTAAATGATGATTCCTTTGCCCGTTTTGTGTTCCATCGCCTGTATGAGAGCCAGAATCTGGATGCCACCATCGAAGAGCTGCTGGCCTTTGTAGGCGCCCGCTTCAATGTAAGCCGTGTCTATGTCTTTGAAAACAACGAGGACAATACCGCCTGCGCCAACACCTTTGAATGGTGCAACGTGGGTATTCGCCCGGAGAAAGAACGGTTGCAGCATCTCAGCTATATCACAGATATCCCCGGCTGGCCGGATGTCTTTAATGACAAGGGCGTAATGTATTGTGCAGATATCAGTCAGCTGGAACAGCGATACAGAGAGGTACTGGAACCCCAGGGAATTAAAAGCATGCTCCACTGTGCCATTATGGATCAGGGGGTATTTCGGGGGTATGTAGGTTTTGATGAGTGCAACACCAATCGTCTCTGGACTCAGGGACAGATCTCCACGCTGGAATTTCTGGCGGAGGTGATGGCCGTTTTCCTTATTAAACGGCGCACGCAGGGAGAATAGTAATATGAAAAAAGCTTTACTTGTTATTGTTATCCTGTTTTTCGCTGTGGTAGCAGTAGTCAGCGGATATCAGGCATTTACCATATTTTCGGAGAACAGGGAGGGAGTAACTACCTATACCCAGCTGGAACAGTACATATCCTTTCCGGAAACAGCTGAGGATGAGACGAAGGATACCTCGGAAGCCGCGCCCCTTCAGGGAGAAGAGGTAGTGGAGTTTCCGGAGATCGATTTTGCCTCTTTGCAGCAGATCAACAGTGAGATCATAGGCTGGATCTACTGTGAGGACACTACCATCAATTATCCCATTGCCCAGGGAACGGACAATGCCTATTACCTGAAGCATCTCTTTGACGGAAAGGTCAACAGCTCCGGCTGTATTTTCCTGGATTACAGAAACAGCGGCGATTTCTCCGACACCCACAGTATCATCTATGGACATCACATGAAAAACGGCAAGATGTTCGGCGCTCTTATGTCCTACAAGAAGCAGGAATTTTACGAGGAGCATCCCCGGATGCTGCTGATGACGCCCCAGGGAAATTATACCATGGATATTTTCGCCGGCTATGTGGCCAAGGACGGTGAATCCGCCTGGCAGCTGGACTTTAACTCCCGGGAGGAGAAGGAGGAATGGATACAAAACAGCATAGAGCGCTCCTGTATCCAGACCGGGATCACCCCCACAGCAGAGGATAAGATCCTGACGCTGTCCACCTGTTCCTACGAATTTCACAGTGCCAAGTTCGTGCTGTCCGGTATATTGACAAAAGTAGAGTGATCGTAAAGATAAACAAAAAAACACGTGCTGCAGCGTATCAAAAAAAATACGTTGGAAGAGCGTGTTTTTTTTGTACAATTCGGTAAATTTGGGTTGACAAGGAAAAAAAAGGAGAGTAATATAAGACCAACACAAAACCTAGTAAATCGGTAGGAAAGGTAGGGAAAAAGAATGGGGAAGTTGTATAAAGGTTCACTGGAATTGGTAGGAAAAACACCCTTGGTAGAGGCCGTCAAAGTAGAAAAGGAACTGGGCCTGAAGGCTACCCTGGCTCTGAAACTGGAATATTTTAATCCGGCAGGAAGCGTTAAGGACAGAGTTGCCAAAGCGCTTATCGAGGATGCAGAGGAAAAGGGGCAGTTAAAGGAAGGTTCTGTTATTATCGAACCCACATCCGGCAACACAGGTATCGGACTTGCGGCTATCGCAGCTGTTAAGGGCTATCGCACGATTCTTACTATGCCGGAGACCATGAGTGTAGAGAGAAGAAATATTCTGAAAGCCTACGGTGCAGAGATCGTACTGACAGAAGGCGCAAAGGGTATGAGCGGGGCTATTGCCAAGGCAGAGGAGCTGTCCAAGGAGATCCCCAACAGCTTTATCCCGGGACAGTTTGTAAATCCCGCCAATCCGGCTATTCATAGATCCACCACAGGTCCTGAGATCTGGGAGGATACAGAAGGTAAGGTAGATATCTTTGTAGCAGGTGTAGGTACCGGCGGTACCGTTACCGGTGTAGGTGAATACCTGAAATCCCAGAATCCTGACGTAAAGATCGTTGCTGTAGAGCCGGCAACCTCTCCGGTACTTTCTACCGGTAAGGGCGGTCCCCACAAGATTCAGGGTATCGGCGCAGGCTTCGTTCCTCAGGTATTAAATACCGGCATTTATGATGAGATCATTACCGTACAGAACGAGGATGCTTTTGCTACCTCCAAGCTGCTTACCAAGAAAGAGGGTATCCTCACCGGTATTTCTTCCGGTGCAGCATTATCTGCAGCTATTGAACTGGCAAAACGTCCGGAGA
>CAZUBP010000109.1:0-5800 GCA_964618605.1 uncultured Lachnospiraceae bacterium
GCAGGAAAAACGTGGAGGATCTTGTGAAAGCTGTGGAGACCGGCGAAGAGCTGGACGGCTACAGGATCACACTGGCAGATCTCCAGGCCTGTGCAGGGAGAGTGATCGCTACTGTAATGAAAACCACCATATAAAAAAAGGAACCTGTAAACAAACGAAAAAAAGGAGAAGATAGTATGAGTGAGAAAACACGTAACATTTTAAAACAGCTTACTCTGGAAGAAAAATGTGCTTTGTGTGCCCAGGCAGACGGCAGTTTCGGACGGGTTCCCCGGTTGAATCTTCCGGGCAATGTACCCCAGGATAATCCCAGAGGCGGTGAGGACTATTTCCGCTCCGGCAGACCGGTAGAGGGAGATGGCAAATATCATCCGGTGGCCTTCCCCTCCAATGCCTGCCTGGCTATGAGCTGGGATGAGGATCTGGCCTACAAAACAGGTGAGTTCTTTGCCCTGGAATGCAGAGCCAATCCTACTATGGTCAGCTGGCTGTTCCGTCCCGGTGTAAATATCAAGAGAAGTCCCCTGTGCGGCAGAAATTTTGAGTATTTTTCCGAGGATCCCGTGGAAGCCGGTGAAATGGCTGGCTCCTATATCCAGGGTCTGCAGTCAAAGGATGTGGCAGCTACCCTGAAGCATTACATCTGCAACAATCAGGAATTCGAGCGTATGACCACCAACTCTGTGGTATCGGATCGGGCTTTGCATGAAATCTATCTGAGAGCCTTTCAGGTCGCTATTGAAAAGGGACACCCTCTCTCTGTTATGTCCTCCTATAACCAGGTAAACGGAGAATGGGTCAATTCCAATCAGGAAGTCTGCGATATGCTGCGCAAGGAGCTTGGCTTTGAAGGCGTGGTGGTTTCCGATTTTGCGGCAATTCATCACAACAAGATCCCGGCACATAACTGCAAAATGATGGATATTGAGCTGGCACCGGTGGAGATCCATACGGAGGAGCTGATCCAGGCAGTTAAAGAGGGCAAGGTTGAGGAAGCCACCATTGATGCCGGACTGGAGAGAGTATTTGATCTGGTTGATCGGCTGTATGCTACCACACCGGTTGAGGTGGATATGGACGAGTTCCACGAGGAGGCACGCAAGGCAGCAGAGCAGTGTATCGTTCTTTTGAAGAATGAGGGCGTTTTGCCTCTGGCAAAGGAGCAGAAGAATCTTCTGGTTGTGGGCGGTCTGGCAGAAAATCCCTCCTATATGGGCGGCGGTTCCGGCCATATGAACGGCTATAAGATCGATACCTATCTGGATGAGGTACGGAAGGTGGTGCCTGAGGCAGCCTATGTAAAGGGATATCCTGTAGTGGAAGCATGGCCCCCGGTGGAACCGGCAGATCCGGAGCTGATCAAGGAAGCCGTAGAGGCAGCCAAAAAGGCAGATACTATTCTGTTTATCGGCGGTCTGGGCTATTGCTATGAGTCAGAGGGTTACGACAGAAAGGATATGCAGCTTCCGGAAGGACAGAGAGCCCTGCTGGATGAGCTGGTGAAGTTAAATAAACCCATTATTCTTGTGCTGTCCTGTGCCAGCGTTCTGGAGATCTCTGACTGGGAGGACAAGGTAGCCGCTGTGCTGTACAACAGTCTGGGCGGAGAGTCTGTAGCCTCCGCTACCGTTAATATTATTTTTGGTGACGCTGAGCCCGGCGGACGTCTTGCAGAGTCCTGGCCGGTACTGGAGGCTCACAACCCCGCATATCTGAACTTTACCCGTGCCGGTCAGGATAAACCGGATGTGGTTTACGGTGAGGATATCTATGTGGGTTATCGCTGGTATGAAAAACGGAAAATGCCGGTATTGTATCCCTTTGGTTATGGTCTGAGCTACACCACCTTTACTGTTGGCAAGCCTATTCTGTCCAAAACCAATCTGACACCGGAGGATTCCCTTACGGTGAGAGTGCCGGTAACCAACACCGGAAAACGTGCCGGAAGCCAGGTTATTCAGCTGTATATCAGCCATGAGAAGGAATCCATCTGTCACCATCCGGTTAAGGAGCTGAAAGCCTTTGCCAAGGTATGGCTGGAGCCGGGAGAGACAAAGGAAGCTGTTCTTACCCTGGATCGTAAGGCATTTGAATTCTATACACCTTCACAGAAACAGTGGATCGTGGAGGACGGAGCCTACAATATCTGCATCGGTACTTCCGTAGAGGATATTTGTCACAAGGCACTGGTGATCATATCCGGAGGAGATATTCCCTATATCTACACCGAGATGACGCCTCTGGCCTGGTTTATTGCCAGCGATAAGTATCATCAGATCCTGCAGAAGGAGCTTCCCCCGGAGGTGGATCTCATGATGAATCAGTCTACCTTTGAATGGTGCTGCCTCATGGCGCCCCTTCCCTATTACAAGGTGGTAGAACCTTTCCTGGGCAAGCCTATGATGACAGAGGAACAGGCCAAGTACGTTTTGGAGAAAATGAATTCCTGATCTATCATAATTTGATTTGGTAACCTTGGTTTTTCGCCGTATACTTTCCTTTTTCCCTCACATACTAAGGAAAAAGGAGAGCAGCTATGGCGGAAAATCAGAAAAATGAGAATATAGAGACCCTGAAAGGAAAGATATTTCTTCTCTCCATAACCGGAGAGGTGGAGGGACACGAGGCCCTGGGGGAGAGAGCCAAAACCACCAAGTATGAGCATATTTTGCCCAAACTGGCTATGGTGGAGGATGATGACAGTGTGGAAGGACTGCTGATCCTGCTGAATACGGTAGGGGGCGATGTGGAGGCGGGGCTGGCCATCGCGGAAATGATCGCCTCTTTGAGCAAACCCACCGTATCCCTGGTGCTGGGAGGCGGTCATTCTATCGGCGTTCCCCTGGCTGTCTCGGCGGATTATTCCTTTATTGTTCCCAGTGCCACTATGGTGATCCATCCGGTGCGCTCCGGGGGCATGTTTATCGGTGTGCTGCAATCCTACAAAAATATGGTCAAGACCCAGGATCGTATCACAGCCTTTGTCTCCGCCCACGCAGATATTTCTGTGGAGCGGCTGGAGGAGCTGATGCTGGATACCTCCACCCTGGTAAAGGATGTGGGAACCATGCTGGAAGGGGAGGAAGCCGTACGGGAAGGCATCATAGATGAGGTTGGGGGCATTCGGGATGCCCTGGCCAAGCTGTATGAACTGATGGGAAAGGATAAGTCCTGAATTTTCAGAAAAAACAGAAAAGTTCCCCCAAAGGGAGCCTAAATGTGGTAAAATGCCTGGTAGGAGAGCCGGGCATTTTATTATGTGCGGGAAAACGATTGTGGTAATCGTCTGTTCGTGCTATAATCATTTGTCGGTTTGAAAAAAATGTACTACATACGATTACATTAGATAAGGGATTCATATATATGCTTATAAAAGCGATTCTTATAGGAATAATACAGGGATTGACAGCATTTCTGCCTGTCAGCAGTTCCGGCCATAGTATGTTGCTGTATGCAGCGCTGCATATTGAGACAGCATCTCCCGTGGCCTTTTTGTCTGCCGGACACCTGGGTAGTCTGGTAGCTGTTTTGCTGTTCTTTAAAAGAGAGCTTCTTCAGGTCGTGGCCCAGATCTTTCAGCTGCCGGGACTGTTGAAAAGAAATGCCCGGGAGCGGTTTGCACAGATCCAGGAGGGAACCATCACCCCGTATCAGCGGTTGTTTACCACCAATTACGGCAAGATCACCTGTCTGTGCCTGGTGGGCAATATTCCCACCGTTCTGTGGGGCATTTATTTCCATGATCTGGCCAAGCAGCTGGCAGAAAATACCCTGGCTATCGGTATCGGCTGTCTTTTCTCGGCGATCTTTCTGTTGGTGGCTTCCCTGCTTCCCAGTGGGAAAAAGCTGCCCCAGGATCTTATGCTCTGGCAGATCCTGGTAGCAGGCATTTGCCAGGGAGCAGCGGTATTTCCGGGAGTGTCCCGCTTTGCCATTACGCTGTCGGTATTTCTTTTGCTGGGACAGACTAAGAAATCGTCTATTATCTGTTCTATGCTTATGTCGGTTCCGATCCTGGCGGGCTCCTTCTTCTACACGGTGGGAGAGCTTTTTGCCAACGGATTTTCCGGTATGGTGGCAGCTTCTGTGGTGATCTGCATTGTGGTTTCCGCTGTCATCGGCTGTCTGGTGATCCGGCCTTGCATCCGGTTTGTGCAGACCCATAAGCTGACGATCTTTTGTGTCTACAGCTTTTGTATGGCAGTTTTGTGCATCGGTTATCACCTGGTGCTGAAATAAGAATAGCGAACTACAGCAGAAGGATTTTCTGTTGTACAGGAGGTTTTTGTGGCAACAAAAAATAGTAGTAAGAAGAAAAAGACAACAAAAAAGGTAAATGTGCCCCAGACGACCAGAACCAGGACCAGGACTGTGCGGCAGCAGAAAAAGCAGGATATGGTTATTCGTGAGATTATCCACTGGATCACCATGGCGCTGTGTCTGATCCTGTTCCTCAGTCTCTTCCATATTTGTGGTGTAGTGGGAGATTTCTTTGCCGCTGTACTTTTTGGGTGCTTTGGCCTTATGGCCTACGCCTTTCCTTTTTTGGTATATTATCTGATCCGTATGGCACTGGAACGCCGGGAGCTGGGACAGAAGATCCGCAACGATATCTGTGTTGCTCTCTTTTATCTGTGCCTTACCGGTATTGCGGAGATGATCTTCTCCGGGGACAACCCGTCTACCCTGGCTTTTGCTTACCAGGCGGCTTCTGCAGATCATTTCTGCGGCGGCGCTGTGGGACTGCTGCTGGTGCGGGGCCTTTCCTATTTGTTGGGAAGTACCGGAGCCTGGATCGTTTTCCTGGTGGTTATGATCATCTGCGGTGTGCTGCTCAGTCAGCATTCCCTTTTACTTCCCCTGCAGGGAGGCAGTCGGGCCGTGATGGACAAAGCCAGACTGCGCAAACAGCAGCGTAAAGCCAAAAACAGTACCGCTCACCGGGTTGCCGCTGAGCACAACACCATCAATTTTGATGCCACCAATCTGAAAAACAGTGGTGGAACTCTTACCACAGGGGAGGATGGCGAGGGTCAGATGACCATGAAGGTGACCACAGGGCCTGAGCCGCCGGTGAAGAAAACCCCACCTGTGAAGCAGCAGGTAGAGGAAGAACCCCTGCCGGAGCCCACCTTCCACATCATTCGCTCAGAGGAGGAACCGGAACCTGAACCCATGACAGGGGAGGAGCTGATGGCGGAGGAACAGGCCAAGGATCAGCCGGTGGAGAAGGCGAAAAAGCTTACCTCAAAGGAAAAGCTGCAGCAGGAGCAGCAGATCCTCTCTGAGATCGCCAAATCCGAAAATGCGGAGAAATCTTATGAATTCCCGCCCCTGGAGCTGCTGCAGAAGGGCAGCAAAAAAGGCGGCGGTGCCAGTGACAAGCTGCTGCAGGCAACAGCCAAAAAGCTGGAGGATACCTTAAACAGCTTCGGCGTAAAGGTTACGGTGACCAACGCCAGCTGCGGTCCTACGGTTACCAGATATGAGCTCCAGCCGGAACAGGGGGTAAAGGTCAGCCGTATTGTCAATCTGGCGGATGATATCAAGCTGAATCTGGCAGTGGCCGATATTCGTATAGAAGCCCCCATACCGGGGAAGGCGGCAGTGGGTATCGAGGTACCCAATTCCGTAAACAGTGCCGTTTATCTGGGAGATCTCCTTGGTTCACAGCAGTTTTCCACCTCGGAGTCCAGGCTTTCCTTTGCGGTTGGTAAGGATATTGCGGGACAGCCGGTTATTGCGGATATCGCCAAGATGCCCCATCTGCTCATTGCCGGTGCTACAGGCTCCGGTAAAT
>CAZUBP010000110.1:0-3602 GCA_964618605.1 uncultured Lachnospiraceae bacterium
AAACACTGCTGCCAGAAGCAGGAGGCCCGAAGCCGTTATCTCTGGGATAATTTTCACGGGATCTATCTGGATCCCACATATGTTGCCGACACCCTGGCAGATGCTGTGCCGGGTATGGCAGATTTTTTCAATACCCATATGTCTAAGCTTAAGCATCCCCTGTTTTTCTGTCTCAACCCTGAGGCAGAGCACATGATCCGTTCCTACGATCTTACTGATGCCTTTTTGCTGGTATTCCGGGAAATGCCTGTACCTTCAGACTATACCATGGACGCTGCTCACGAGATGGAGCGCCTCTTATACATGGAAGCTGATTTTCCCCAGGCCGCTATCCGGAAGGGAAAAAGTGCCAACACCTATCTGGCCACTTCCCTGAACCATATGCTTTCCGCACCCCTTATCGATTCCCGTATCGTAGAATACGGTTTTGATTATGTGGGTATGCTGGTGCATGAGCTTCAGGTGCAGCTGCCCATGCTGCAGAATTACCCCAACGAGGAGAAGCTCTCCTCCTACGACCGCTATCTGATCAGCTGTCTTTTGATCCAGCAGCTGCTGAAATGGCATATTCTTGACGACAGCTACGCCTGTCCCTATATTCCGTTATATGAAATGAAATTCCCCCGTATTCTGGAGGAATCTCAGAAGCTGTTTCAGGAAATACTGGACTATGGCTATGACACACCGGACAAAGTGCGCAGCCTGCTGCAGCGGTTCATTCAGCTGTATCAGCTGGAGGACACCCTGGAGATCCGGGAAGCTGCACAGTAAATACCAGACTATATTATATAAGGAGGAAAACCTATGCCTATTCGTATCCCCGATTCCCTTCCGGCTCACGCCACACTGGAATCCGAAAATATTTTTGTTATGACAGAGTTTCGTGCCATGCATCAGGATATCCGTCCTTTGGATGTACTGATCCTCAATCTGATGCCCACCAAGATCGTAACAGAGACCCAGCTGCTGAGAAAGCTGTCCAACACACCTCTTCAGGTTCATGTGGAGTTTCTTCAGACAGCCAGCTATATTCCCACCCACGCCGATCCCAGCCATATGGAGCAGTTTTACTACACCTTTGACGAGATCAAGGATCGCCGCTATGACGGTATGATCATTACCGGTGCCCCTCTGGACTATGTAGCCTGTGAGGATGTGGCTTACTGGGACGAGATCTGCAAGATCATGGAGTGGACCAAGACCCATGTTCACAGCACCTTCCATCTGTGCTGGGGAGCCTATGCCGGTCTGTATTACCACTACGGTATTAAAAAGCATGACCTGGAGCGAAAGCTCTTCGGGGTATTTCCCCATAAGGTATTGAAGAGAACCTCACCTCTGTTCCGGGGCTTTGATGATGTCTTTATGGCACCCCATTCCCGGGCTACGGATGTAAACCTGGCAGATGTAGAAGCCGTTCCCGAGCTGGAGGTAATGGCCGTAACGGAGGATGGCAGCCTGGCTATCGCCAAGAGCACCGACAGCCGCCAGTTCTTTGTCACCTGCCATACAGAGTACGATGCCGATACCCTGGCTAAGGAATATTTCCGGGATATGGACAAGGGACTGACCACCGTGGATCTTCCCAAAAACTATTTCCCCGGAGACGATCCCGCCAATCCCCCCATCGTCAACTGGCGTTCCACAGGACAGCTGCTGTATTCCAACTGGCTGAACTTCTATGTTTACCAGAGTACCCCCTACGATCTTTACAGCGACGACGCTGCTTTATAGTAAAAGAAAACCCGCCGAAAAGGATATCCCTTCGGCGGGTTTTGCTATACACTCATATTTCTTATTCGGTTTCTGCCAGAGCCGCCTTTACGGCTTCAATGGGCATATCCTTACCGGTCCACAGCTTAAAGGCAGCGGCGCCCTGATAGAGCATCATGCCCAGGCCATTGATGGTACGACAGCCGCATTCCTCTGCCAGAGCAAGAAGGGCGGTCTGGGCGGGACTGTAGATCACGTCGGTAACCACCAGCTCCGGCCGTAAATAGGAACCGTCAGGGATCAGGCACTGGCCTTTCAGCTCTCCCATACCTACGTTGGTGGCATTGGCCAGCAGCACGCTGTCGGCGATCTCCCGGCGAAGGGCTTCCTTATCTGCCAGATCGTAGCGGGTGGCCTTGCATCCCGTCTCTTTCAGGATCTTATCTACATTTTCCTGGGCTCTGTCCCAGAATTCATCCCGGCGATTAAAGATGGAGATCTCCTTCACTCCATCCAGAGCGGCCTGCATACAGATAGCTGTGGCTGCTCCACCGGCTCCCAGAACCGTGATCTTTTTCCCTAGGATATCCACCTGCTCCTCTTTCAGAGACTGCATATAGCCGGTGCCGTCGGTAACGGTGCCGGTGAGGTGCCCGTTATCGTTGATAACGGTGTTGACGGACTGGCAAAGCCTTGCCGCCGGTGTGATCTCGTCAAGATAGGCCATAATAGGGGTCTTATTGGGCATGGATACATTAAAGCCTCTCACCCCAAGGGCACGCAGTCCCTCTACAGCGGTCTTTAATTCTTCATTTCCCACTTCAAAAACCAGATAGGCATAGTCCAGTCCCAAAGCCTCAAAGGCTGTATTGTGCATCATAGGGGATTTGGAATGTCGTATGGGTGTGGCGATCAAGCCGATCAGTTCCGTATGTCCTGTAATTCTCTGTGCCATTTTTTCACTCCTGTTTTACCCTGCCGGGGACTTACTCTGTCTCCTGGGCAGTGCTGCTCTCAGCACTGTCGTCAGCGCTGGCCACAGTCTCTGTCACGGTAGCATTATTGACAATGATCTCATTGATACGCTGCAGCATCAGGGACTGCTCTACACTGAACTGGCTGTAATAGGAGAAGAACACATCCTCGGTAACACCTGCGGAGGCAATCAGCTCTTCCAGACTTGTCTGGTACTCTTCATCCTCTGTGGAGATGCCCTCAGCCTCTTCAATAGCTGCCATAACCAGCAGCTGTCCTGCCATGCTCTGGCCATAGGACTGGCGAAGAGAATCGTAATCTTCCTCAGTCATACCCTGTGATTCCAGATAATCCTCCTTGGTAATGCCGCTGGAGGTGAAATAGCTGCTCATGATCTGTTCGTAATAGTAGACACCATACTGAACCATAGCATCCGGATAATCGTTCACTACAGAATTCTCCAGAACCATCTTCCAGGCATCGCTCTCCATGGTATCCTCTGCATCAGAGTCATTCTCTGTTTCCAGCTGTACCCGCAGATCTCTCTTGTAATCCTCTACGGTATCAAAGCTGGTATTTTCCTTTACCCAATCCTCGGAAATCTCCTTGGAAACGGTCTGTACTTTATTTACGGTTACGGTAAAGACTACGTCCTTGCCTCCCAGCTCATCAGAATAATTGGCAGGGAAAGTCAGGTTCAGGGTAACCACATCACCCTTTTTAGCCCCGATCAGGCCATCCTCAAAGCCATCAATAAAGGTACTGCTGCCCAGTGTCAGATCGTAGCCCTCTGCGCTGCCGCCGGAGAATTCTTCTCCGTCCAGGGTTCCTACATAATCGATATTGACAACATCACCGTTCTCTGCTGCTCTGTCCACTTCCACATAGTTGTTTTCCAGGGCTTCCGCTACGGC
>CAZUBP010000110.1:3702-5789 GCA_964618605.1 uncultured Lachnospiraceae bacterium
TTTGTTCCGCAGCCACCCACTGTCAGGGACAGTACCAGCAGACCGCAGAGAAGTAAATATTTCTTTTTCATAGATGTCTCCGTTTCTTCCTTTATCTGTCTGTATTTTGACACAATTGCGGTAAGTATTATACCATACATTTTCCTTCTGTGTATATAGAATCCGGGAGAAAACGAAAAAAACCAATTGCCAATTATGCCCATCAATGCTAGAATGAAATGTAATTATGTATAATGAAGTTTAGGAGGCACATCACATTATGAAAGTCTGGCAAATCCTTTTGATTATTCTGGTCATTGTTGCCATCGCCCTGGTGGTTCTCTATTTCGTCGGAAAACGTATGGAGAAGAAACAGGCAGAGCAGCAGCAGCAGATGGAAGCTATGAAACAGCAGGTTTCCATGTTGATTATCGATAAAAAGAAACTGCGGTTGAAAGAATCCGGTCTGCCTCAGATGGTTATCGATCAGACCCCCAAGTATATGCGGCGCACCAAGCTCCCCATTGTCAAGGCAAAGATCGGTCCCAAGATCATGACCATGATCGCAGATGAGAAGATTTTTGAGCAGATCCCGGTGAAGAAAGAGGTAAAAGCTACCATCAGCGGTCTTTACATTACCGATGTAAAGGGTATCCGCGGTTCTCTTGAGCACCAGGAAAAGAAAAAAGGTCTTATGGACAAGCTGAGAGAAAAGGTTAACGGTACATCCAAGTAAACCGCCCTTTTCAGACATCAAAAAAGCAAGCAAAGGACATCTGTTTTGGCGGATGTCCTTTCTTTTTGGTCTATTTTCCTGTTTTTCTCCCTAAAATTGCAAGAAAATTTGTGTTATTGTTTATATTGTGTTATTATTTCATAGAATATTTCATTACAGAAGGAGAGAAAATCATGAAAGCTATTGTAACAAAGTACAATCAGACCAGTCTGATTCTCCGAATCGCCATCGGTCTGATCATCGGTGTCATCCTGGGTTATTTCGTTCCCCAGGCTTCCTTTTTGGATATTCTGGGCACCCTTTTTGTAGGCGCACTGAAATCCATTGCCCCCATTCTTGTTTTCGTTCTGGTTATCAGTTCCCTGGCCCAGGCCAGAAAAGGTATTGGTTCCCAGTTCAGAACCGTTATTTTCCTGTATATGCTGAGTACCCTGCTGGCAGCCTTCGTTGCTGTTATCGCCAGCTTCCTCTTCCCGGTTACCCTGCAGCTGGCTGATGCCGCTACAGAGTCTGCACCGGTAGGTATCGGCGAGGTATTCACTACTCTGCTGAGCAATCTGGTAGCCAACCCGGTAAACGCCCTGATGAACGCCAACTATATCGGTGTACTGTTCTGGGCTGTTGTTCTCGGTCTGGCCTTTAAATCTCTGGCAGCCCCCGCTACTCTGGATGTACTGAGCAACATTTCCGATGCCGTTTCCAAGGTAGTTCGCTGGATCATCAATCTGGCTCCCTTCGGTATCCTGGGTCTGGTACACAGCTCCGTTTCCGAGTACGGTGTCAGCATCTTCACCACCTATGGTAAGCTGGTACTCGTTCTGGTAGGCTGTATGCTTTTTGCCGCTTTGATCGTAGATCCCTTTATCGTATTCCTGTGTCTCCACAGAAATCCCTATCCGCTGGTATTCCGTTGCCTGAAGGAAAGTGGTGTTACTGCTTTCTTTACCAGAAGCTCCGCTGCCAACATTCCTGTAAATATGCAGCTTTGTGAGAGACTGGGTCTGGATAAGGATATGTACTCCGTATCCATTCCCCTGGGTGCTACCATCAACATGGACGGTGCTGCTATTACCATCACCATCATGACACTGGCTGCTGCCCACACACTGGGTATGGCTGTAGATATTCCCACTGCCTTCGTTTTAAGCGTTCTGGCTACTCTGGGTGCCTGCGGTGCTTCCGGTGTTGCCGGTGGTTCTCTGCTGCTGATCCCCATGGCCTGCTCTCTCTTCGGTATCTCCAACGATATCGCTATGCAGGTTGTAGGTGTAGGCTTCATCATCGGTGTTGTACAGGATTCCTTTGAAACTGCTCTGAATTCCGCCGGTGACGTTATGTTCGCTGCCACAGCTGAATTCCGTGACAAACTGAA
>CAZUBP010000111.1:0-5777 GCA_964618605.1 uncultured Lachnospiraceae bacterium
TGGCCCCTTCCTTCTCCTCCGTAACAGTAAGGGTACCGAAAGCATAGGTCTTTTCATCAAAAGTATAATTGGCGGTAGCCTCAGCTTCTGTAAAATCCAGCTTCAGAGCACCTGTATGCACCCCAAGGGTGGCGCTGTCCATTTCCCGGATCCTATCCTCCCCGACTCCTGCTGCTGTCGTATCCACAACAACGGGCCAGACAAAGCCCGCCATTTTTTCAGAATCTGTTCCCACAAAACCGGTATCCTTCTCCCCCTCTCCAAGACTTACCAGAGACTGTATCTCCTCTGTGTAAAGCAGACTTCTAAAGGGCCGGGTGGTGTCTCCCACCTGGAGCTTCAATACTCTCCGTTCCACTGTAAGGGGAACATTTTCTATCTCTTCACCGGAGGCAATACAGTACTTATCCTGCATATCCGTCGATAGTCCCGGACACTCTGAAAAATCTGTGGGAGCAAAGGTAAAGGACTGAATCCTGTCGCTGGCATCAAAGATACCGCACTCATAGTTCTCAAACATCAAAGCCGACAATCCTTCGATTTCCTCCCTTGCCTTTTCCGACGCAGGGTAAGCCTCATTCTCCTTTAAAGCTGCCACTACATCCACACGGTCCGTGCCATCATAAATCTTAGTGCCATTGTAGGTCTTTTCCCCAGGCGCACTCACCTGTATACTGTCTGCATCAATGCACAGGGGATAGGGATCGGCCTTTACATATATAACACCGTCAAACTGGTACTGTCCCGTCTCTATATGCAGTGTGACAGCCACCGGCTCCGAAAATGTCCTGTCAGCGGTCAAACTCAGTTCTCTGTCTCCGGATAGCAGGATCTGCAGACTATCCTCCTCCGTTTCCGGGGAAAAAAGGGTGATATCTTCCATAATCTCCTCCCCCTCCAGCGCTAACACAAAGGATTCCCTGTCCGCCGTAGTTCCATAAGTCAGCACCTTTGGATTTTCCCCACTGTAGGACTGTCCAAAAACGATATTGCCAGATTCCTTTTCAGGCGCAGCTATTGCCTCATCTTCATTTTCCCTCTCCTCAGCTATCGCCGTATCTTCACTTTCCCTTTCCTCAGCTGTAGCCAATACACTGCTGGAACCCAGGGTAACACAAAGGGACACAGCTACGAAAGCAGCCAGAAAAAGGGCTGTTCTCCACTTTCTATTTTCTTTTCTCACTTTTTCTTCCTTTCTTTTTTGCCGGTAATAAAAGGTCTGTTTCTTTCTCCCTTTTCATCTTCCGAACCGCTTTTCTGGCTGTCCTGCCGGTTAATTCTCCCAATATCTGGGGAATATCCAGGGCAAAAAACAGAAAAATCGTTATCACCAGAAATACACCGGCAGCAACCAGACAATAGAACCGCAGGTTAATATACATCCTATAGGTTTCTTCAAAATTCTGCAGAGCAGCCACCAGCAGCATCAGCCCTCACCCCCTTCGACGGCGTCACTCTCCACCACGGTCAGGGCATTGGCCGCAAATATTGACTGCACCTGCTTTTCTCCCATCTCTGCAGCAGCCAGAATATCCGCCTGCAGCTGTCGGGCCACCTCGTTTTCTCCTACCTCCAGCCCTTTCACTCTGCTTTCCACATCCTGCAGCGCATTCTCCATCTCGGTTCTGGTCACCCCTGCTTCCCGAAAAGCATCATAATGGGTACAAATCTGACAGGCGATCTCCTTGTACAGTCGAAGTTCAGTAATCCTGTTGTCCTTACCGGCGATCTCTTCATCCACCAAAGCCATGAGATCCGCCCAGTAGTCCCCATATGTCACCTGGGCATCCCCTGCCTGGTTGACCTGTCCGATCTTGCGATTGTAGGTACAGATCTCTCCCAGAATCCTTGCCCTCGCCTGCCAGGCTTCCTTTTTATCGTCATCCTCTCCCAGATCCATAGTGGCAAGATCCGCCTCCGTCACCACGGCGAACCAGCCACCGGCGGAGGACAGATTCTGTGCTGTTCCCTCTCCATAGTAATACAGCATCCCCAACCGGTAGGCGAAGCGTACATACCCGCTTTGGTTTTCCTGAAAAAGAGACTTATTATCCTGGGTTCTACCATTATCCCGGGAGCTTAAACACGCCAGAAGGAAACTTTCCTCCTCCAAATCAAAGGTGTTATCTGCCTCCAGGGTATCCAGAATCCCCAGCCAGGCCCCCGCCTCCCGGGGGTACAGAGCCACCGCCTTTTTGTACAGCTGCAGCTTCTCCTCTTCCCCGGCTGTAGACGCACTTTCCATATAGTAATCGTAGCCTGTAGTTTCCGTCCTTTTGGCCATACCGTTTCCCACCAGTGCCAGTATCCCCAAAAGCAGCGCCATGCTCAGGCAGGCACAAAAGGCAAACAACCGCAGTTTCTGCTTCCGTCGGTAGGGATATCCCAGCTCCCGGGAATGCTCCAGATCGTATTTCAGCTCTGCACAGCTTTGATACCGCTCCCGGGATCTGTACCGGGTGCATTTGGAAATAATGATCTCCAGTCCCAACAGGGTATCCCTTAGCTCCCGGGGCGTTTCCTCCAGCAGAGAGGGTCTACACTGGGTAATGGGCGGAAAAAGGAAGGGCGTTGCCCCTGGATGTCGTCCCGTAAGGAGATGGTGCAGGGTAGCTCCCAGACAGTAAATATCACTCTCCGGCCCGGATTGACCATTTCCCCCATATTGCTCCGGCGCCGCATACCCCGGTGTTCCCAGACAGGTGGTGTCCTCTGCATGCCCTGTTTTAAACACCCGGGCAGTACCAAAATCCACCAGGGAAATCTCTCCGTCCGGCTTCAGTATCACATTCGCCGGTTTCATATCCCGATAGATAATGGGCTGCGCCCGGGTATGAAGATAGTACAGAACCTCGCACAGCTGGATGCCCCAGGCAATCACACGCTCTACCCCCAAAGGAAGATTATCCTGCTCCAGGCTTTCCCGAAGTACCCGATCCAGAGATTTCCCCTGAATATAGTCCATGACGATAATAAAGGTATCTTCGTCATCAATAATATCCACGATACTGGGCAGATATTTGTGATGCAGCCCCTTCAATATATTGGTTTCTGCCACCAGACCCTGCTTTACCGCAGCAAAATCCTGTACGCCTTCTTTTCTGACCTCCTTGATCGCCCAGGTCTTGTTGGCACGTTCATTCAAAGCCAGATATACCGTGCTCATGCCTCCCTGACCGATCTTGCTGAGAACCTTGTATTTGCCATCTACTACAGCTCCCGTTTCCAGCATACTGCTTCCTCCTGATTCCCGCCCATGATCAGATCGCCATCATCTCTGTTTTTCCGTTCTCTCTCAATACAGACGCATTGCGTTTCTCTTTCCTGGATTTTATCATACTTCAGCTTTTATAGCAATATCTTTTCCATTCTTTTATTTTTATTACTATATATAAATTAAAAAGAGAAGCAGCCAATATTTCAGGCTGCCTCCCTTTTGTTGCATTTATTTTCTAATTTCCCTTAATGGGCTTAGTTGGCCATATACAGCTGGGCACGAATGATGTCCATGCTGTCTGCCTTATCCTGAGAACTGAGGTAAATCGCCACCTCATTGTCCGCCAGGCCTCCATAGGTGTTGGTCACGGTGTATTCATGACCATTGAGAATCACCTTATCTCCCTCCTCTGCCACATCTTCATTGACAGCCAGGGTTGTGCCCTCAATAAGCGTCTGTGCCTCTTCATCTACCGTTCCTGTACTGTCACTTTCCGACGCATCCGTACTGTAATAGGTAACCTTAAAGGTTCCCAGGAAATCTCCCTGATCCTCCTCTGTGGTATTCTCTTCTTCAATATCGGATCCATTGATTGAAACTGTATCCTTGATCATATGAACAGCCCAGACCGCATTCTTGCGGAAGGCATTCAGTGAAGTAATTCCCAATTCTTCATTTGCGGCCTCAATGGTACGACCATTTCCCGCATAAATAGCCACATGACAAACCTTTCCCTGTTTAGCATAAAAGATCAGGTCGCCAGGCTGGGCATCCTTTACGGCAATCTTGGTGCCGCTCTGGGATTGCGCATTGGAGGTTCTGGGCAAACTGTAGCCGAATTTCGCATAAATTGCTCTGGTAAAAGCAGAACAATCAATACCCTTTGTCAGGCTGGTACCGCCCCATTTGTATGCATTTCCCTTAAACTGTGCAGCGTACTGCAGCAGTTCCTCCCGAATATTGCTGGGCCGGGAAGCGGACTTCACAGAAGTGAGGGTATAGTACAATGCCTTATTCTGTTTAGGAGATACCAGCTGTTTAGCGATAGCATAGCTATTCTCTCCCTTATCTTCTATCTCCTTTGCCAGATCATTGCTGGCGTCGGCGATATCCAGATATTCCCGTTTCACGAAGCCACGCACATCACCGGACTCTACGTACACCCAGTCACTGTCCTCGTCTGTGATTACATAGCAGAGAGCTCCTTTTTTCATGCGCCCCACTGCTCTGGCTTCTGTATTCTTTTCTTCCAGGATGTCTGCTTCATCGGTATTGGCCAAAGCATACACCTTATCGATCAAAGTTTCCTGTACTGTTGCCCGGAGATAGGTAAAAGCTTCATTCTCCCCGGGATTTATCAGGGGCGTTGCCACGGAGGCCACGATATCAATCCCCGTATACTCCATTCCCTTTCGGGCGGCTATATTTTTTGCTTCCTGCTGGTAGGTCTGTAAAAGCGCTTCCGCCTCATCCTCTACCAGGATATCCTCCTGCTGCACGAAGCCCCGCACGGTACCGGATTCCACATAGTACCATCCATCCTCCTCTGTCTGCAGAATGTAAAGCAGGCCGCCTTTCGTCAGCTTGCCTACCTTTCTGGATGAGATATCTTTTTCCTCACGGATATACATGCTGTTGATGGCAAAGCCATACACACGGCTCACCGTCCAGAAACGAAAATCCTCTGCAAGTGCGGAAAGACGGCTGATTTTCTGCCGGGCAATCAACCGCCGGTTGCTCTCCCCGTCATCGTCGCTGTCATCGGCATCTGCCAATCGTTTCTCCTCCTCCAGCTCTTTTCGTTCTTTCTCTGTAAGCTTTTCTTCCGTCTGTGTGTCTTTACCTGTATTTCCTGTTTCCGGCAAAACTGAGGATGCCGGCGTCTCTGTTGCCTCCGGCACTTTTGCAGAGGAAGCGTTCCCGGTCTCCTCTACCTGAGAATCAGTCCTGTCTCCGGCACTTTCTTCCCTACTGTTATCCTCTGTGCTGCCTTGTTCTTCTGTTTCTTTCTTCTCCTCTGTTGTCTTTTGTTCTTCTGCTTCTTCCTTCTCCTCTGTTGTCTCTTGTTCTTCAGTATTCTTTGTATCCTCGGCGCTGCTCTCAGACGTTTCCTCTGCAGCGGTCTGAGGAAGCACTGTTTTACTACTTTCCTGTTCCGTTACTTTACTTTCCTGGGTCTTTTCTTCCTGGGATTCTGTCTCCTCCACCTCCGAAGCATAGGCTACGTCGGCAAACAACGGCAGACACTCCCCGCTCACAATACTAAGGCTCAAGATACCGGCCATCGCCGTCCTCCTTACACAACGGCGCATGACTAACCTTCCGGTTTCTTTCTTCATTTACTTATAACCTTCTTTTTGACGATGCATGACAGAGCAACCCGAAGGCTCTTATTCCCCACCGCCCACATTTCAGTGCGGAATGCCTGTCACTTCCTAAAGTGCCCTATGACCCTACTCTTCTATGCTTTCCCCATTGGCAAAACACAGCTCATCGTTACCTTTGAGTATAGCACCCCCGTATTTCTTTTTCAATATTACCATGATATTTTTGTTCTTTT
>CAZUBP010000112.1:0-5686 GCA_964618605.1 uncultured Lachnospiraceae bacterium
CTACGAAAGCACCGAAGTCTGTCATACGAGCAACTTTACCTTCTACAATATTGCCTACAGCATATTTCTCATCTGCTGTCAGCCATGGATTCTTATCTGCAAACTTAAGGCTCAGAGCAATCTTCTCGCCCTTGATGTCCTTAATCAGAACCTCAAGCTCTTCACCAACCTTGAAAACCTTCTTCGGATTTTCAACACGGCCCCAGCTCATCTCAGAGATGTGCAGCAGACCATCGGCTCCGCCCAGATCGATGAATGCACCGAAATCGGTAACATTTTTAACAACACCGGTAACCACGTCACCAACGTTGATTCTGGCAAACAGCTCTTCCTGTAATTTTGCTTTCTCAGCAACGATAAGCTGCTTTCTGTCGCCAATGATTCTTCTTCTTCTGGGATTGAACTCAGTAATAACGAACTGGATTTCCTGTCCGGCATACTTGTTGAGATCCTTCTCATAAGTATCGGATACGAGGCTGGCCGGAATAAATACTCTGGTCTCCTCTACGATAACACTGAGGCCACCGGTCTTAACCTGGTTAACCTTAGCGGTAAGAACTTCCTTATTCTCGAATGCTTCTTCCAGTCTCTTATTGCCTCTCTCGGCAGCCAGTCTCTTGTAGGTCAGGAGAACCTGTCCCTCTCCGTCATTAACTTTCAGAACTTTAACCTCCATCTTGTCACCTACGGAAGCAACGGTAGTAAGGTCAATACCGGAATCGTTGCTGTATTCACTTTTTGTAAGAACACCATCAGCTTTATATCCGATATTTAAAATAATCTCTTCCGGTTTAACATCGATAACAGTGCCTTCAACTACCTCTCCGTTTCTGATCGTTTTAAATGAATCTTTTAGCATTTCTTCAAAGCTCAACTCTGACATATCTTTGAACCTCCTCAATTATTTTGTTTGGGGTTGACGCCCCTGCTGTAATACCTACATGACGAAATGATTGAAAAGGCCTGATATCCAAATCAACGAGTGTCTGTATATAGTAAGTATTTGCACATTTATTGCTACAGATTTCAAATAGTTTTTGCGTATTCGAACTGGATTTGTCACCTATGACTATCATTGCGTCCACCTGCGAAGCCAACTTAACTGCCTCTGTCTGTCGTTCTTCAGTCGCACTGCAAATCGTATTTAAAACAATTATATCATATACCTTTTTTTCAAGAATTTCAACTATATTCTGAAATTTGTTGTAATTAAATGTCGTCTGAGAAACAACGCAAATTGGCTTATTTACTGGGGTTTTCAGCTCTTTTGCCTCCTCCACACTGCCGATTACAATGGGAGCTGTATGACTCCACCCCTTGATGCCCTCCACCTCAGGATGATGGTCGTTTCCTACGATCAGGATCTGCCGTCCTTCCCGGCTGTGTTTTTCAACCAGCTTGTGAATTTTTCTCACGAAAGGACAGGTGGCATCCACATAGCGAATATTTCTCTCTTCCATAAGGCGGTATATCTTCTCCGGAACCCCGTGAGAACGGATCACCACTATACCATCGGTGACATTTTCCAGTTCTTTGGTATCCTTTAATACATGAACACCCTTTTTCTCCAGATCCTGCACCACCTCGGTATTGTGAATAATGGGACCGTAGGTATATACCTTTTCCTCTGTGTCTGCCAGCTCATAAACCTTGTCTACTGCTCTCTTGACCCCAAAGCAGAAGCCGGCAGTCTTTGCCAGTGTTACTTCCATAATTTCTCTTTCCTCTTGTATATTACAGTTTAACCATGGACAGGATTTTCTGTACCACTTCCTCAATGGTCATATCTGAAGAATCCAGAAGATAGGCATCCTCTGCCTGACACAAGGGTGATATTTCTCTGTGCATATCCCGGTAATCCCGTTCCTCAATATCTGCCTCAATGGCACTGAGATCAGCATCTGTCTGACCTTTTTCCAGAAGCTCCTTATATCGACGAAGAGCACGGGTATGGGTACTGGCGGTGAGATATATCTTTACCTGGGCCTTTGGCAGCACACAGGTACCAATATCTCTGCCATCCATCACCACATTTTCTCTGGCGGCCAGCTCCTTCTGCAGCTGGGTCAGCTTTGCTCTGACTTCCGGGATGGGGGAGCTTTTGGAGGCCATATTGCCCACCTCTTCACTGCGGATATAGGGGGTAATGTCCTGTCCGTTCAGCAATACCTTCTGCTCTCCCTGCTCATAGGCAATGGAGACACTGGCATTTTGTGCAGCCTCCCTGATCTTCTCCGTGTCCTGTTCTGTCAGGCCCAGCTGAAGAAAATAGTAGGCCATAGCTCTGTACATAGCGCCTGTGTCTACATATATGAAGGACAGCTCCTTAGCTACTCTTCTGGCTATGGTACTTTTACCGGCTCCTGCCGGTCCGTCAATGGCTATGGAAAAACTCATATAGTTACCTCACTTTATCTTTTCCTTAATATCTCTGGCTACCGCATCTGCGGTGGACCAGGCGATCTGGAGATTGAACCCTCCGGTCACCGCATCCAGATCCAGCACCTCTCCCACAAAGTACAGACCCTGTACCTTCTTTGCCGCCATAGTTTTGGGATCGATCTCCTTCACAGAAACACCACCCTTGGTGATAATGGCCTCTTCAAAGCCCCGCAAACCGGTAACGGTAAAGGGAAATGCCTTTAACAGTGCTGTCATGGCCGCTCTCTCCCCTTTGGTGATCTCACAGGCGATCTGTCTGGGATCCAGCTGTAAAACCTCCAGGAAAGGTTCGATCATCTTTGCCGGAAGGAGGCTGCCCATAATATTGCCGATCTGTTTTCGGGGATTTTCCTGAAATTCCCGGATGAGACGGTGATCCAGCTGTTCCGGAGAAAGGGCCGGTTTCAGGTCGATAGTGGCCTGAAAATTCCCCTTGGCCAGCTTTTTCCCGCAGCGGGCACTGGCCGTCAGTACCAGAGGACCGCTGACACCGAAATGGGTGAACAGCATCTCTCCGAACTCCTTATACAGCACTTTATTTTTCTGGGTAAGCTTTAATTCTACATTTTTCAGGGAAAGTCCCTGCATACGGAAAATGTACGCTTCCTCTGTCACCATGGGCACCAGGGAAGGCATAACATCGGTCACCTTCAGCTCCAGTTCCTTTGCAAAGCGAAGGCCGTCCCCGGTGGAACCGGTTACCGGATAGGACACGCCGCCGGTGGCTATGACCACATAATCTGCAGGAATATGGCTGCCGTTTTCCAGGATCACGCCCTGCACTTTGTTTTCCTGTATATCCAGAGCCTGCACTCTGCTGTTCAGATGTATACAAACCTTATTCTGCTTCAGCCGTTTTTCCAGAGCTTTGATGACATCGGAGGAGTGATCCGACACAGGGAACACCCGATTTCCTCTCTCCGTTTTCAGTCGAAGCCCCTGTTCCTCAAAAAAGGCCATTACAGAACGGTTGTCAAAAGCCGACAGGGAGCTGTACATAAACTTGCCGTTGGTTACCAGGGCATCCATAAGCTCCTGCATATCGCAGGCATTGGTCAGATTGCATCTGCCCTTTCCTGTAATAAACAGCTTTTTCCCCAGCTTTTCATTTCGTTCAAAAACATGTATCCGGCATCCGGGAACATCCAGCCTGGCTGCCGTCATCATACCGGCAGCCCCGCCGCCGATAATCACAATTTCTTTCATAAAGAGGACTCCTCATTCGAGCCAACGATCCGCACCTTAGGATCCATGGAATTGATCTCGTCATTACTGTATACCTGGTATTCGTCCCAGATATTTTCCAGATTTTCCAGCGTCCGCACCACTTCATCCTGATTGCGCATACACAGGGCAACAACCAGGGCATTGATAATGCTTAAGGGCGCTACCAGGGAATCTACGATGGAAGCCATGTCGCTCTTGGCGATCAGATTACAGGAGGAATACAGATTGATGGGGGAATGTACACTGTCTGTCAGCGTAATGACCCGGGCATTTCTCTTGTTGGCAAATTCCAGTGCCTTCAGGGTCAACATGGAATACCGGGGAAAGCTGATGCCGATGATCACATCCTCCTCGTTAATGCGCACCATCTGTTCAAAGATCTCACTGGTGTTATGGGTAGTCAGCACGTGCACCTTATCGAAAATATAATTCATATAGAAGCCAAGGAAATTGGCCAGGGGCGCACAGCTGCGAATACCGATGATATAAATATTTTTTGCGGAAGAAATGGTATTTACTGCCATATCAAAAGCATCATGATCTATGCTTTCCATAGTCATTTTGATCTTTTCGATATCAGAATGAAGGATACGATCCAGTATTTCCATCTGGGGCACATTGCCATAGGTCACCTTCATCCGCTGTATGGAATTCAGCTTATTGCGAACCAGCTCTTCCAGGGCCCGATGAAATTCGGGGTAGCCGTCAAAGCCAAGCTGTGTGGCAAAACGCACTGTGGTGGATTCACTGACGCCGGCTTCTCTTCCCAGCTTTGCTGCTGTCAAAAACACCGCTGAATCGTAATGCTCCAATATATAGGAAGCCAGTCTTTTCTGTCCTTTGCTGAATGTTTTGTACTGGGATTGTATTCTTCCCAGCAGATTATCTGTCGTTTCCATCATTCCTCCGCTGTAGGTATTGTTATACTGTCAAAATAGTTTTTTGTTCCTACCAAATCTTGATTATACACACTTTTGCAGGAAAAAGAAAGAGCAACTTGCAAAATTCTGACAAAACAAAAAACGCCCTCTGCTGCATTTTCTGCAACAGAGGGCATTCTCACGTTCTTTATACGGGATATGCTTTGTTCTCAGCATCTGCCACGGTGGCATCTACTTTAGTTTTCTGCGCATCTCTGTACTTGAAGTAATCCATAGCAACCTGGGGGAACAGAGCGTAGGACAGTACATCCTCTTCCTGTTCTGCATAAGCAGCCACTTCCTCTTTCAGCTTATCCAGCTGCGGCGGAATCAGATCTGCCGGACGGCAGGTGATGGGCTCCACATCGCCAATGCATTTCTTCTGTACTTCTTCATTGAAAGGTTTAACGGTAGCACCGTATTTGCCGCTGAGTACATCCTTTGTCTGCTGGGGAACCATCTTGTAACGCTCACCCTGGATAACATTCATAACGGCCTGTGTACCAACGATCTGGGAAGAAGGTGTAACCAGCGGGCACTCACCCAGGTCATTACGTACACGGGGTACCTCTTCCAGAACTTCATAATATTTATCTTCTGCACCAAGATCCTTCAGCTGAGAAGTCAGGTTGGACAGCATACCGCCGGGTACCTGATACAGCAGAGTCTTGATATTAACACCAAGGTTCTTGGGATTCAGAAGGCCGCTTTCCAGAGCCTCATCACGGATGGGACGGAAATAATCAGCGATCTCTGCCAGAAGCTTCTGATCGAAACCTGTATCATAGGGAGTTCCCTTGAAGGTTTCTACCATAACCTCTGTTGCCGGCTGAGATGTTCCCAGAGCGAAGGGAGACATAGCGGTATCGATAACATCCACACCAGCCTCTACTGCTTTCAGATAAGTCATGGAAGCAACACCGGAGGTGTAATGTGTATGCAGCTGAATCGGAATGCTCACGTTCTCCTTCAGAGCCTGTACCAGCTCAGTAGCAGCATAGGGAAGAAGCAGACCAGCCATATCCTTGATACAGATGGAGTTAGCACCCATATCCTCGATCTTCTTTGCCATCTCCATCCAGTAATCCAGAGTGTAC
>CAZUBP010000113.1:0-5607 GCA_964618605.1 uncultured Lachnospiraceae bacterium
ACCTACGGCTGTATCGTCTATCAGGAGCAGGTTATGCAGATCGTGCGTGATCTGGGTGGCTATACTCTGGGCCGAAGCGATCTGGTACGCCGTGCCATGTCCAAGAAAAAAGCGGCGGTTATGGCGAAGGAACGGCAGAATTTTGTGTACGGCAACGAAGAGGAGGGGGTACCGGGCTGCATCAACAACGGTATTTCCGAGGCAGTTGCCAATAAGATCTATGATGATATGACGGATTTTGCCAAATACGCCTTCAATAAATCCCATGCGGCAGCCTATGCGGTGGTCTCCTACCAGACAGCCTGGCTGAAGCACTATTACCCTGTGGAATTTATGGCAGCGCTGATGACCTCTGTGGTGGATCACACTGCCAAGATCTCCGAATATATTCTTACCTGTCGTCAGATGGGGATCCAGATCCTGCCGCCGGATATTAACCGCAGCCGGGGTGATTTCTCTGTAGAGGGAAACTGCATCCGCTACGGCCTTTCCGCCATCAAGGGTATCGGAAAACCGGTACAGGAGGCCATTGTGACGGAGCGGGAAGCCAACGGCAGCTTTACCTCTATCCGGGATCTGGCAGAACGTCTCAGCGGAAAAGAGATCAACAAGCGTACTATAGAGAACTTTATCAAGGCCGGGGCCTTTGACGGCTTCGGCGGCAATCGCCACCAGTATATGAGCTGTTACAGCCAGATCCTGGAGCAGGTAAATCAGGAAAAGAAAAATTCTCTCACCGGTCAGATGAGTCTGTTTGACTGGCTGGGGGAGGCAGCCCAGGAAACGGTGGAGGTGCCCCTGCCCAAGGTGGAGGAGTACGACAAGGAGACCCTTCTGGCCTACGAAAAGGAGGTTCTGGGAATCTATGTCAGCGGTCATCCCCTGGAGGAGTATGAAGAGCTGTGGCGAAAGACCATTTCTGCCACTTCCTCCCAGTTTATGCCGGAGGATGAACTGGGGCAGCCCTCTATTCCCGACGGCTCCAACCAGATCATCGGAGGTCTGATTGCGGAAAAAACGGTGAAATACACCAAGAACAATAAGGTTATGGCTTTCCTGACCATAGAGGATCTGCTGGGAAGTGTGGAAGTAGTGGTATTTCCCCGGGATTACGAAAATTACAGCCGCTATATGGAGAAGGACGCCAAGGTGTTCGTCCGGGGACGAGTCTCCGCAGAGGATGACAAGCCCAGCAAGCTGATCTGTGAAAGGATACTTCCCTTCAATGAACGGAAGCGGGAGGTATGGATCCAGTTTGAGGATCGGGATGCCTATGATCGTCAGGTGCAGCAGCTCTACGATATTCTGCGGGCCTCTGACGGCAGCGATAGTGTGGTGCTGTATTTAAAGAAGGAAAAAGCGGTAAAACGGCTGCCGGCCAGCCGCACAGTGGAGATCAATGAGGACCTGCTGGGAAGATTGCGATCTGCCTACGGGGAAAACAACGTCCGCACTGTGGAAAAAGCACCGGATTTTGGAAAATAAAGGGGATAAGCAGCAAGATGACAGAGAAGAGCAGAAAAAGAAGCGGACAGCGCTTTCGTATAGAGCAGATTCTGGCAGGGGGCTTCGCCCTGTTGATCCTTGCAGGCACCCTTTTGCTGATGCTGCCGGTGGCACAGGCCCCAGGGGAAACCACGGCTTTGTCCGACGCTATGTTTACGGCAGTGTCGGCGGTTTGCGTAACGGGACTGGTGACGGTGCCTACCGCTGTGCACTGGAGTCTCTTCGGAAAATGTGTGATCCTGATCCTCATTCAGCTGGGTGGCCTGGGCATTATGGCCTGTGCTACCTGTATGATGCTACTGTTGAGACGGCATATGTCCATGCATACCCGGCGGCTGCTGGCGGAAAGCTACAGCCTGGATACCATGGATGGTCTGGGGGGGATCGTTCGAGGTATCGTAGGGGGTACGCTTCTGGTGGAGCTCCTGGGAACGATACCCTATGCGATAGTATTTATCCCGGAGTACGGTGTCCGTTCCGGTCTGTTTCGGGCACTTTTCAATGCGGTTTCCTGCTTCTGCAACGCAGGTATGGATATTCTGGGCACGGAGAGCCTGGCTCCCTGGGTGACCGATCCCATCGTCAACATCAATACCATGGTGCTGATTACCCTGGGCGGCATAGGCTTTTTTGTGTGGTTTGACCTTTTGAAAACCGCCGGGAAAATGAGAAAAAGAAAAAAAGAGGCAAAGGGATATTTCGCTTCCCTGAGCCTGCATACCCGTCTGGTACTGGTGACCTCGGCACTGCTGGTTTTCGGCGGCGCCCTTTTGATTGCCCTGCTGGAATGGACCAACCCGGATACCCTGGGAGCGCTGTCTGTACCCCAACGGGTGATGGCGGCCCTGTTTCAGTCGGTAACCACCAGAACGGCAGGCTTTCAGACCATCCCCCAGGAGAATTTCCGGGATGCCACCAGCTTTATTTCCATGGTGCTGATGCTCATCGGCGGTTCGCCCATGGGTACTGCCGGAGGTATCAAGACCACCACGGTGGCCATTACGGTACTGACGGTTTTTTCCTATCTGAAAGGACGGGACAGTACAGAGGTATATAACCGCCGACTGCGGTTGTCGGATGTGCGGGTGGCTATTGTGATCCTGACCCTGGAGTTTGGCATTGTCTTTGTGGGCACGGTGCTGTTAAGTGCAGTTACCGGGGCCGACAGTATGGATGTGGTATTCGAGGTGGCTTCCGCCATGGGTACCGTAGGACTGACCCGGGGATTGACGCCCCTGTTGAACGGCGCCGGTAAGCTGATCCTTATGGTGATCATGTACTGTGGCCGTATCGGCCCGGTGACGCTGGCTATGGCCATCACGGTGAGAAGCAGCAGGGAGAAAAAGCAGATACAATTTCCGGAAGAAAAGATTATGATTGGATAAAAGGAGACAGGATGGGAAAACAGTGTGCAGTGATCGGCCTGGGCAGATTCGGCAGTGCAGTGGCGCTGGGACTGGCAGAGGCCGGAAATGAAGTAACGGCAGTGGATATCAGTGAGGAGAGAGTGCAGCAGGTGGCAGATGCGGTAACCTATGCCGCCGTGGCGGATGCAACCAAAAACGGCGTCCTAAATTCTCTGGGGCTGGACAGCATAGACGTAGCAGTTATCGGTATCTCCGGCAATATGGAGGACAGCATCCTGGCAACGATCCTGGCGAAGGAAGCCGGTGCAGCCTATATTGTGGCTAAGGCCACCAGCGATATACACGCTACCATATTGCAGAAGGTAGGGGCGGATCAGATCGTCTTTCCTGAGCGGGACAGCGGCAAGCTTCTGGCTAAGAGCATCAGCGCCGGGTATTTTTCCAAATTTTTCTCCCTGTCGGACAGCTTCAGTGTAGTAGAAGTAACCCTGCCCAAGGAATGGGAGGGAAAGAATCTCACCGAGGTAAACCCCAGAAAAAATCTGGGAGTGAACGTGATCGGTGTTATAGAAAAGGGAAAAGCCAGAACCATGCTGGATCCCCTGGAGCCTATGCAGCCGGGCTGGGTCCTTGTGGTAATCGGTGAAAATCAGGCTCTGGAAAAACTGACGGAGCGAAGAGGTTAAGTATGATTACAAGCAGCAGCAATCCACAGCTTAAATATGTACAGCAGCTGGCTAAAAAAGCCCGCCTGCGCCGGGAGGAAGGGGTATTCCTGGTGGAAGGTCCCCGGATGTTTTATGAGGCGGACCCTGAAAAGGTGAAAAAGGCCTATTTGTCCCAGCGCTTTTATCAGGAGATGGAGGATCGACAGATCCTGGAGCGTATTTCCTGGGAAGTGGTGGAGGACAACGTTTTTGAAAAAATGAGCAGCACCATGACCCCTCAGGGGGTGCTTTGTATCCTGCAGCAGCCCCAATATGAGCTGGAGGATCTGCTGAAAAAGGAAAAGCCTCTGCTGGTTTTCCTGGAAAATCTGCAGGATCCCGGAAATATGGGAACGATCTTCCGTACGGCGGAGGGGGCAGGCGCAGATGGCATCCTCATGACAGCCAACTGCGTGGATATCTATAATCCCAAGACCATACGCTCCACCATGGGCTCTATTTACAGAATGCCCTTTGTGTGTCTGCCGGAGGGACAGGAGCAGGCAGCTCTTCGCCAGCTGAAACAGCGGGGGATCGCCACCTGTGCCGCCCATCTTAAAGGGGAGCATTGCTACGACCAGGAGGATTACCGAGGGGGAACGGCATTTTTGATCGGAAACGAGGGAAACGGCCTCACGGAGGAGACGGCGGAAAATGCCTCTCTGAAGGTGAAAATTCCCATGGAGGGCAGGTTGGAATCCTTGAATGCTTCTGTGGCGGCGTCCATTCTTCTCTATGAGGCCTACAGGCAGAGAAGAAATGGGTAATCTTCATAATTCTTTGTAATATTTTTGTTGAAAATTACAAACTGGAGTGTAAAGTATACATATAAACATGGAAACGTCTGTAAAATTTGTAACTAAAAGAACGGGAGGAAAAATTATGAAAAAATGGGCTTCAACAATGGCTGTTTGTCTGACAGCAGCTATGCTGGCAGGCTGCGGAAGCAGTTCCGGTACCACGGTGGCAGTAGAATCCGTAGGCACGATTACCGGCCTGGGCAACGTGGGAGCATCGGATAAGTTTGCCGGAGTCGTTGTATCTGAGGACGAGGTAAATATAGAAAAGACCAGCGGCCTTTCCGTAAAAGAGGTGAAGGTCAGCGTAGGTGATGTGGTGCAGGAAGGTCAGATCCTGTTTGTTTATGACACGGATTCTCTGGAACTGACACTGGAGAAACAGGAGCTGGAGTTGGAACAGCTGCAGGCTACCGTTACCTCCAAGACAAAGGAAAATGTGCAGTTAAACAAGGATGCCAAGGGCACCAAGGGAAGCACCAAGCTGGAATATACCATACAGATCCAGTCCAACGAAGCGGACATTAAGGAAGCGGAATACAATATCAAGCTGAAAGAGAAGGAAATCGAGGAAACAAAGACCTCTCTGGCAGATGTGAATGTCACCAGTCCCATCACCGGTACGGTAAAGAGCATTGCTTCTGATAATGATGATACCCAGAGCAGCTCCGATGATGATTATTCTGATTCCGGCAGTGACAGCAGCTCCGATGCCTATATTGTGCTGACCAAATCCGATTCCTTTGAGATCAAGGGTACCATCAACGAAGTCAGCGCCCGTTCACTGGAGGAGGGCATGTCCCTGTTGATCCGTTCCCGTACGGATGCCACCCAGACCTGGACAGGCACTCTGTCAAGAATTGACTGGGAAAAGGCGGATACCTCCAGCAGTTCTTCTTATTACAGCTCTTCCGATGACACCATGACTACATCCTCAAAATATCCCTTCTATGTGGAACTGGATAGTCAGGATGGTCTCCTTCTGGGACAGCATGTGTATATTGAGACAAATGTAAGCGGAGACGATACCTCCACAGGTGCGGCTTTCTCCCTTCCTTCCTATTATATTCTGGATGCAGATACGGAATCTCCCTATGTATGGGCTGAAAGCTCCGGCGGAAAGCTGGAAAAGAGAAAGGTCACCCTGGGAGAATATGATGAGGATATGGACGAGTATCCCATTATAGACGGACTTTCCCTCACTGACTATATCGCCTTCCCCTCTGATGA
>CAZUBP010000114.1:0-5597 GCA_964618605.1 uncultured Lachnospiraceae bacterium
CTTTTTATGTAGGCTTAATCAAGAGAGCGAGTCTCGGGATTGGTAAAGCCTTTTTTGCGGATAACACATATGATAACGGCTACCAGCATAACGCAGCTGATGTATCCACTGAGCGGGAAGATGATATTGATCAGTGTGCCGAAGGGAAGGAGGGAACCGCCGTAAGCACCGATAAGACCGATGACGATGGCGAGAATACGGAATTTTGCCGTACCATCCTTGGCAAATTTTGATGTACAGGAATACAACAGGGGCGTTACTGTGGTGAACAGGGCAATACAGATCATGATACCTACGAATACACCCAAAACAGAGGAGATTCTGGAGGCGATCACCAGCAGCGGAATCTGTGCATCATAAATATCGGAGATATTAGCCAGCATACAAAGAGAGGTAAGAGCTACGGCCAGCTCCAGAAATACAGGGCCCAGGATCGTTACCAGGACGATCTCCTTTTTGCCGCAGTCCTTCATGGTTTTGGCGAAGGCGGGCAGACAGGCAAGACCTGTACAGGTATAGGCTGCAACGGACATAATGCCGGAGATCAGCCAGTTGGGATAGGCCTTGGCTACATCCAGAGATTTTACTGCGATATTACCGGCGATAACGCCCTCGTTGGCATTGATCAGACCGGCAACACAGATGATCAGGATAATAACGGTCAGGATGGGTCCCAAGGAACCGATGATATCCACCATTCTGTTCAGACCCAGAACAACGCAGGTGATGGAGAGAATACTGAGGATCAGGTTGCCCACCCAGGTGGGGAGACCGGTGAGGGTATTGATGGTAGCACCGCCGCCGGAAACCAGTACACCAAACAGAAGGAATAAGAACACAAAGGTGAACCAGTCAAAAAACTTGCCGATCCATTTACCGCCGAAGTAGGCGAAGATCTCAGACTGTGTTGTGAGATTGGTCTCAGCACCTACCTTCATGCAGGCGTGCATAACTACGATAAGGATCACAATAGAAATCAGGATAGAAAGGATTCCAGGGATACCGTGACAGGCGTAGTTTTGCAGGTTTTCCTGTCCGGTGGTAAAGCCGGATCCGATATAAAGAGAAATATAGGAACCGATCACCAGTATGATGGATTTCCAGGATATTTTTTTGTCGTTCATAAGAATCTCCTTTTAATTGAAAAATAAAAATGCTGTTTAGCAATAGGTTTCTTTGAGATATTTGGCCATTTCGTCATCCAGGGGAGCTTTTACATGGGGGAACAGATAAATATCCGGTCCGCCGTAGGTAATGCCGGGGATGAAATTGCCGCCGGGCATATACTCGCTGCAGGCTCTTCTGGTTTCCTGGCGAATCTCTTCCTCTGTGGCATCTGCCCGGTCAACGATACCGGCGTCGATGCCGCCCATCAGGATCATTCTGCCCTGTAATTTCTCCTGAATGGCAACGATATCGTTCTGGGGAAGAACACCCTGCCAGATGTCGATACCCAGATCGACCATATCTTCCAGCAACGGTTCACAGAAGGAGTCAGCGTGATGCATGATAAGCACGCCCTTTTCTTTGGCGTAGCCATAGATTTTCTCATACTGAGGCTTGATGAATTCTCTGAAGATCTGCGGACTCATAAAAAGCTTGTCCTTGGCACCCCAGTCATCATGGTGACAGATCATATCCGGATGGAGATTGTCAATGATCATTTGGAAGATCTTCAGCTTGTAGTCTC
Organism: uncultured Lachnospiraceae bacterium; assembly: GCA_964618605.1. GTDB lineage: Bacteria > Bacillota > Clostridia > Lachnospirales > Lachnospiraceae > UBA11957. The sequence goes on from CAZUBP010000114.1 coordinate 1,691, forward strand.
CCAGAGCGTTGCAAAGTCCCATCATGGCTTCCGGCTCCAGAAGAAAATTCATTAAGGTATCCTCAAAACCCATTAAAGCATGGAGTCTCTCAAAAATACCGTCCGGTGAGAAAGCAACCACCAGCTGTTTCTCGGGATCGATCTCAGCTTTGCGCTCCAGCGCTGCTGTCCAGTCGGTGCAGTTGTTTTCCAGATCCGGGATCTGTAAGGTGCTTTCCCATTCGGTGATGTCGGGAATTGCCTTATTGTCTGCGGTAACATAGGGCATGCCGTCAATGGCATCCTGGGGCCATGAAAAGGCTGCGCCGAAACGATCCAGGGTGATCTTACCCCGTTCTCTGGTCCCTTTTAGATAGGTGTTGATGGGATCGTTAAAAATCATCCCAAAGGCATTCCAATCGATGGTGGGGCATCCGCTGCCGTCATCTTTTGTTGCCTGCCAAAGCCATTCTTTTTTTGTCATAATTGAACCTCCTTGAAGCTTTCTCCTTGTGGATGCAGAAGAAAAGCTTATTACGAAATATAATTATAAAATATCCGGTACAGGCAGACTATTCTCCATATTCAGTAAAAGCAGAGAGGCTATTCCTACAAAACGAGGAATAGAAAATAAGGAAAACCGGCAAATAAGAGGCAAAAAGGGGAGGTTGTAAAGGATAGGGAAGCCTGCTATACTACAAAAAAAGGAGGAGAGCAATGCAATTTAAGATCACTGGACAGCTGCTGTATGATATGTTGGATGAGGACGGGTACAACGTGGAGTTTATCGAAAACAGAAGCGCATCCAATCTCCAGAATGTCTGCTTTTTCAAAAACGGTGACAAGGTCTTTGCATCAGGAAATCTGTATATTCCCCTGGAGGACAAGCCGCTTCCCCTGCATTATCTTTCGGGAGAGCTGACCTTTGTTACCGCCGTCCATTATGATCCTACGGAGGTGCCCACAAATATTTCCCTGCTGATGATAGATAAGGAGACAGCCCTTGACAAAGTATATAACAAAATAGTGGATATCTTTCTTTTCTACCGCCGGTGGGAGATGGAACTGAAGCTTGCCGTGGCAAAACGGGATCTGCAGCACATTGCCAAACTTGGCATGGAGGCCCTGCACAATCCTCTTTTTGTCCATGACATCAATTTCAACTATGTACTGTGGACCAAGCGTATCGAGGGACAGACTATTCCCAGCGTAAATTTCCGAACCGGCGTGGTTATGATACCTATGGACGAGATCTCGGCCCTTACAGTGGCGCCCCAGTACAAAATGACCATCGACAAGCATGGCGCCCACGTGTATTTTAACTATGATATTGACCAATACCGGGTGCTGTATGTGAATCTGTGGGGGAAAAACGGAGAATATATCGGCAGACTTTGTGTAGATGAAATGGCCACCACCATAGTGCCCAGTCATTATCAGATCGCCGAGTATTACGCTTCCCAGATAGAGGTGCTGCTGGAGAACCAGGAGAACACCATTCCCACGGTACATGATCAGTTTAAAGGCTTTTTGAAGCAGGTTATCAACCAGAGTATATTTGCTTCCGACGAAAATGCCAGACAGCTGAGCGATGTGCTGTGGGATCAGGAGGACACCTACCAGGTTTTCTGTTTCGCCTTTGCCCCGGACTACCATCAGCTGCCCTCCAAGACAAATATCTGTTACGAGCTGGAAACCATTATTTCCGAGGGCTGTGCCTTTGTGGACCGGGAATATGTATGGTTTGTGGTGAATATGCAGCGAGGGGGCCACACCCAGGAAAAGCTGTGCACCATGATCTCAGAGCGGTTCAAAAATATTGCGGTGCATATCGGGGTGAGCAATCCCTTTTCAAGGTTCTGGGATCTGAGCTATGCCGCAAATCAGGCGGAATATGCCATAAAGGTGAATGTTTCCCTGCCCTATGAAAAGCTGTGTATGTTTCCCTTTGCCAGAAATGCCGCTGCGGTTATCTTTACCTACGGGAAAAACTGTCTGCCCCTTCCCTTTATCCTTTCTCCGGCTATCGGCAAGCTGAAGGCCTATGACAGGGAAAATCAGGGGGATTTTCTTCACACCCTGCAGGTATATCTGGAGTGCGAGCGGAATATGGCGGAGGCGGCTGCCCGGCTGTTTATCCATCGTACCACCATGGCCTACCGGATCTCCCGTATCGAGTCCATAGCAGATATTGATCTCCAGGATTATCAGGAGCGGCTCTATCTGCAGATCAGCTTCAGCCTGCTGGAGGGGGCAAAGGGAAGTCCCTACAGGTAAAAACAGATTTTCAGGAAGCGAATATTGACTATTTGCATTCCCCTTAGGATATGGTAAAATAAAACCATCTATGAGAATATGACCGTTTTTTACGGAAGAAAAATTAGCGAGGTTGCCCATGAAGAAAAGAGTATTGGCGGGGATGGTGATCGCACTGGCTGTGTGCAGTATCACTGCGTGTGGAAAAAATAAGAGTGAGGACAGTTCAGCGGCGTCTGCTTCGGTAGTGGCCTCTGAGACAGAGAGCCAGACCTCTCAGACTCAGGATGCCCTGACAGCTGAGGGCGTAGATGAGGATGCAACTCAGAATACGACCCAGGATACAGCCCAGACCGCAGCGCAGGAGACAGTTTCAGCCAGCATTTCTCTTGATGAGGATATGGCTTCAGTCAGCTATACATTGCTTGCCCGTATGATTTCCGATTACCAGGGCAATGCAGCCTATGACGTAACAGAAGGAACCAACGAAAACAGCTTCTGGACAGAGCTGCAGTATCTGGTATCTGCCTACGGCACCAACAATACCAAGATCTCCTATGATGAGACAAGCGGGGAATATACCCTGAAAAAAGCGCAGCTTCGCTACTATGCCGCTTCCCTCTACAGTGACCTGGGCAAGGCAAAGAAGCTTCCGGATATCGGCGTTGACAGTGTTACCAAAAAGGGCAGTAAATGGAAAGTCGCAGCAACGGATACCAGCGCCTACGACATAGCGCTTCAGTCCTGTTCAAAACAGGATTCCGGCAGCTACCGTATTACCGCTTATCTGGTGGATACCTCCAACCAGACAGCTCTCGGTGAGTATGCGGCTGTGATCAAGAAAAGCCCCTACAAGGGTAAGAAATCACCCTTCCACTATACCATCGTGTCCCTGAGCAAGATGACCAAGATGTCTCTGGAGACTGTGCTGGTAGGTGATGTGGAGGAGGAGACCACCCAGACTACCCAGGCAGGGCTGACAGCCACTGACCAGACAGGCAGTGATTCCACTACCCAGAGCACCGGTGACAGCAGCACCAGCTACGGCACAGTGCTTTCCATGCCGGGTACCACCGCAAGTACTACCCAGACCACCACGGAGACTACCCAGACTACTACGGAGACTACCCAGTCCACAGCGGCCACCACAGGCACTGACGACTCTGCAAATACCACAGCAGCTTCCATGGATGGCGCCAGCATTACCTCAGACGAGGCTATGGCCATAGCTAAGAAATATTACGGTGAAAAGGCAAACGATGGTACAGATTATCAGTACATCTATGCCGGAACCACTACATACCAGAATGTACCTTATTATAATTTCACTGTCAGCGATGGCACTACCACAGTGATCAACGTACTGGTTTCCGGAGACGGAGCCCGGATCTACAAGGGTACCAACACCAACGACAGCTGGACAATGCAATAAAAATATAGACAAACGCATTTTTACTTGCATAGACAAATACTAATCGACATGCGGAGGAAATGAAAATTGGCAAAAGCAATCTATCCGGGAAGCTTTGATCCCATTACTCTGGGACACCTGGATATCATCAAAAGAGCATCCAAGGCTATGGATGAAGTAATTATCGGTATTTTAAAAAATTCCAAGAAGAATTCCACCTTTACCCTGAACTTCACAATTCAAGTAATTACGTTTTAATAC
>CAZUBP010000115.1:0-5582 GCA_964618605.1 uncultured Lachnospiraceae bacterium
ACAGCCAGGAAAGACAGGCATCCACAATAGAGAACACGGAGCTGATGACACCGGCGACTGCGGGAACGAATCCGCCCACGCCTGTCAGGAAGCTCATGAAGTAGAAGGTTTCGACATTACTCATCAATACGAAACCGGCATCGCCCACACCAAAGAAATACTTCAGTGCGTTGCTAAGACCTTTTTTCTCAGCAGGTTTTTGATTAGTTTCACCCATTTTCACTTTTCTCCTTTCGGTTTTCAGATCGTGATGTTCACGATCCGGACTTTTATACTCAGAGTATACCTCCGATTTTTTTCCCTGAACAGTCCGCATATCGTCCCATTTTTTCCTTTTCATTCCTACTTTTTGTACAGTGCAATTTGACATATTGTCCAGAAATATGGTATGTTTATTCTGACAATTTTAACTTGTATTATTTACCGGTTTTTAACCATTTTTCCCAAAGAATCAGGAGTAACTCACATGACAAATCCCTTACCCGATCTGGATTCCTACTATTTTCACCTTAGCAGCAAAATGATGTACGACACCTTTGCCGATTCTTCACTGGACTTTTTGTCACGTCTGGAGGAGGGCACGATTCCCCTGGATGGGGTTCGTCTGTACCAGAGTAATAAAATTCTGCATAAAAACTATGCCTACGTTTTGTCGGCATCCCAGTGCACTCCGGAATTTTCCCAATACCGCAATATCTGTTTTCTTATTGCCGGGGAAACGGATTTTGCCCTTTTTGATCCCAGCTGTGCCGTCTTTATGATCGGCAAGGAGAAGGATCTTCCGGAGATCATTAATCTTACCCAGCAGACCTTTGAGCGTTACCACAGCTGGGATCTGCAGCTGCATCTGGCCATGGCCGGGGATAATCCCATCGAGGACATGCTCACGGCCAGTCTGGATATTTTTCACAATCCTCTTTTCGTACATGATACCAATTACTATATTCTGGGCTGTCCCCGTCAGGTTCCCGGTATGTCCGTATGGGAACGGGATAAGCGGACCGGCCGCCTGATGGTACCCTTAAGCCTGATCCACGATTTTAAATTTGAAGCGGAATATATGCGCACCCTCACCACGACAGGGGTAGATACCTATGCCCGGGACACCCGGGGATATCTCATTATGTACCGCAACCTTTTTATCGGTGATAATTACGCCGGACGCATCTGTGTGGACGAGCTGCAGTCTGTCCTTCTGCCCAGTATGTATGAATCTCTGGACTACCTGTCCATACTGATCGAGCACTGTCTGGTCAACCGAAGTCTTTTCCGCAACGACATGGGAAACGATCCCCGGAAGTTTCTGGAGGGTATTCTGAACAACGAAACCCAGGAAATAGAAAAAATACAGGATTTCCTGAGCTACCAGAACTGGAAGGAAAACGATCGATACCTTTGTCTCCGTCTGGAAGCTGGTGCCAATACCACACAGATGCACTCAGCCATGGCTACTCTTGGACATATCGAGCTGCAGATTCCCGATGGCAGCGCCTTCGTCTACGAACAGGGTATCGTTATCTGTGTCAATCTCAGCAGCAAATCCTCCTCCATATCCGAAGTAGTCAGCAATCTGGCTATTATTCTCCGGGAGGGGTTGTTTAAGATGGGCGTCAGCTCGGAGCTTCAGAACTTTATTTACTTCCGCCAGGGCTATGAACAGGCCTGTGCCGCCCTGCGTATGGGTCAAAACAGCGACAGCACCAGCTGGTGCTACCGTTTCGAGGATTATATGATGGACTATGTGCTGGATACGAGCACACAGCTGATCTCCCCGGCACTGCTCTGTTCCCCGAAGCTCATAAAGCTCCTGGAATATGATGAAAAGAACCATACAGAGCTGTATCGCACGCTGAAGCTGTATCTTACCCTGGAGCGAAATGTGCTTCAGACGGCAAATTCCCTGTTTATTCACCGAAGCACCCTCTTCTATCGTCTGGACAGGATACAAAAGATCACCAAATGTGACCTGGATGATCCCGGTGAACGGCTGCGGCTTTTGTATTCTTTTGAATTGATGGAGCTTACAAAAGAGAAGGAAAAATAAGTTACGGATCCCCGGAGGAAAAAGGTCATGGCTAATATTGCTTTTTTTATCAAACAGCTGACGCCCCATATCGTGAGAAAAAATATCACCTATACAGACATCAGCACTGCCCTGAGCATCTCTCTTTTTGACGATACCACACTGGATCCCCAGGGTCAGCATATCTACATCGGCAACAGCTGCGATGCCCCCAAGCTGTTTCAGCTGCTGCCGCCCCAGGCTCAGGCCACTTTCTTTCTCAGCGGAGATTCCCCTGAACTGCCTGCCTATTTCAACCGCAATTTCAACATTATTGCCACCGATCTGTCTCTGGTGGAGCTGTATCGCCGCATCAGCCATATTCTGAATTCCTACCAGGAATGGACCCGGGCTTTGCTGAATACCCTGCGGGAGGATAACAGTCTGGAACATATCCTTGATCTTGTGGGGGATATGCTTAAGGGACATATTTTTCTCTTTAATCCCGGTATACATTTGCTGGCCGCCAATAACAGAGATTATTTTCCGGATCCTATTGCCCAGGAGGCCCGATCAGAGGGGTTTCTTTCCTATGAAACAATGCAGAAGCTGACGGCCTGCATGGAAAACAGCGATATGTATCCCAACGAGGTGCGCCATGTCTGCCCGGACAGCACCGGACATCCACTGTACCTCCATACGATTTCCTATCAGGGCACTGAGGTAGCCACCCTGATGTTCATTGTGGAAAATACCGATTACCAGTTGGATATTGCCAATGTACTTTCCCAGACAGGCACCTTCCTGCGGCCTCTGCTGTTGCAGAATATGGATGTGCAGCACCTCTCCGAGGATCACCTTTCCCGTCTGCTGAAGGATTTTGATACCGCAAAGGTTCTCAGTGCCGTAGAAATCCGGGATCGCATTCGCCTGCTGCCCTACCCCTGCAAGCCCTATATCCGCTGTGCTATCGTTACCTTTCGGGGAGAGCAGCCAAAGGCTTCCTACAATCTCCTGCTGAATCGGCTGGCTCAGCTCATGCCCCGCACCAATATGACCATCTGGGACAATGCCATTGTGATCCTGCTTTCTTCGGACACTCAGGAATACAAAAATATTACCGGAGACTATCTGGATGACTGGAATGATCTGCTGGAGGAATTTCATGCCCAGGCACTTATCTCCAATTCCTCCAGATTTCACGATGCCTTTCGCATTATTTACTACCTGAATGCCCGGCTTTCCCGGATCCTGGCCCGCATGGAGATCAGCGGTCCCCGGGAGAATATCCTGTTTTACGATGATTATATTCTGTATCTGGTGATGGATATGGCTGCGGAACAGTTCAAGCACACCCTTGGCAGCAACGATATCATCCAGCTGTGTGCACCGGCAGTTTTTACCCTGACCTATTATGACCAGCAGCACCATACCAATCTCAGAAATGTGCTCTTCCATTATCTTCACAATGACGGAAGTGTTTCCAAAACGGCGGAAGCATTGTATATGCATCGAAACACTGTGCTGAATAAATTAAAAAAGATCCAGGAGCTTTGCCCGTTGGATCTGGAGAACGGTATTTCCATGGAAATTCTCATGTTTTCCTGCCAGCTCGTCAAATACTATGAGGAATACATGCATCTGGAATTGCGTTTCTAAACAAAAACCTGCAGAACCTGCCATTACGATTCTTGTTTTAGTAGATTTTCAATGGTATGATATAGGGCGGACTGATACTATATCAATAAGAGGTTTTTGTATGTTTTCGTTTCATAAAGTAACGTTAAAAGATATGGACTGGATGAAGGAGCTGCTGTGGAATGACGGCTGGTTTGGCAGTGAATATACCTTTGGTGCCAATATTCTCTGGGGACATCGGTATCATATTGAGGCGGCCAAGGCCTATGGCTGCTGTCTCGTCCGATACCATTTATCCGAGGAACAGGCGTTGAAAAGACCGGATCAGCCGGATCCCTTTATCTACTCCTACCCCATCGGACCGGGGGACAAGAAGGCTGTTCTGGATGATCTGATCGCCGACGCCCGACAGCAGCAGTACCCTCTCCTGTTAAATTCTGTCAGTGAGAAGGCCTGCAAGGAGCTGATGACCTGGTACCCCGATCAGTTTCTGATCCGTGAGGACAGAGACTATGAGGATTATGTATATGACCGGGAAAAGCTGGCTACCCTCTCCGGACGGAAAATGCACAAAAAGCGCAACCATATCGCTCGTTTTAAGGAACAGGGAGAATGGAGCTATGAGCCCCTGGATGACAACAATCTGGAGGAATGCCGGGCACTGTGCACCCGCTGGGTATTTTCCCGGGAGGATAAGTGGAATGATGATATGGCGTTGGAGCTGAAGGTACTGCAATCAGCTCTGGATCTCAAGGACAAGCTTGGGCTTGTGGGAGGCGTCCTGCGGCAAAAGCAGCAGGTAGTGGCCTTTTGCATGGGGGAACCGGTAAACGAGGATGTCTTTGTTACTCATTTTGAAAAAGCTCTGCCGGAATATCAGGGAGCCTATCCCATGATCAACCAGCAGTTTGCCCTTCATGCCTGCAAGGACTATAAATATATCAACCGGGAGGACGATGCGGGGGATGCGGGTCTGCGCCGTTCCAAGCTCTCCTATTACCCGGAAATTTTGCTAAAAAAATATACGGCTGCCCTCTCTCCTATTATTTTTGCCCGGAGGGAGCGTCACGAAGAGGATATTATCACCCTTTGGCAGACCTGTTTTCAGGATGATGCGGCATTTGTCCGTTTCTATCTGGATCACTGCCTGAAGGAGGACACCATGCTGCTGTACATGGTGCAGGGAAAGCCTGTGGCTATGGCCAGTTTTCTTCCTATGTGTATTCAGCACGGAGAGGAAAAGCTTCCGGCACGCTACGTCTATGCAGTAGCTACCCTGCCTGCCTATCGGGGACGGGGCTACGCCCGTTCTCTGTTAAACGCCGCCAAGGAGCTGTGGAATGAGCCCCTGGTGCTTTCCCCCGCCGAGGAGAGTCTGTGTGATTATTACCATAAGCAGGACTTTATTTCTGTGTTTTCTGGAGAAAAGTGGGATATATCTACCGAAAATAGTGTCATTTCTAATGAAAAGTGGGAGTTTGAAGAAATATCTGCAGATCTGTACAAGGAGATCCGGGATCTCTGTTTTGCCAAGGATGGCTATGTAGAATGGGATCAGGCGTTCCTCTCTTTCGCCCTGGAGTACAACAGGCAGGAGGAGGGAAAAGCCCTTTGCTGTACCCATCCTGCGCCAAAGGACGCCGGTGTTTCCCGCAGCGAGGATATCCTGCTGTACAAGATCCGGGAAGATACCCTGGTCATTCTGGAAACCACCCTCGCCCGGGAGGACTTGTCCCAGGCGGCCTCTCTTTTACTGAAGGAAACGGGCTGCAGCCGGGCTCTGTATCAGCAGCCGGTGGGTATGCTCTGGGTACCCCAGGATTGTCCCCTGGGCCTGGACCCCGGCCAGGGATATTTTAATCTGGAATTGGGGGATTAAAAAAACTGTAGAACAAAAAATGGGCTACTCCACTTTATACTTCAGTGGAAGTAGTCCCATTTT
>CAZUBP010000116.1:0-5563 GCA_964618605.1 uncultured Lachnospiraceae bacterium
TAACTGCCGAATAAACACAGTAGGATGAGAACTTTGTTCTCTCTGCCATGGCACCTGATACGATGGTTGCCGTTGTGGCACAAAATACTAAGTTAAACACGAAGTTTGACCAGTCAAAGTTCGCATAGTTGGTGAAGATATCAAATCCGGGCTTTCCGATAATGCCCACCATATCCTCACCGAACAGCAGTCCAAAACCAATCAGGATGAACACGACTGTACCGATACAAAAATCCATCAGGTTCTTCATCAGAATGTTACCTGCATTCTTTGCACGGGTGAAACCGGTCTCTACCATAGCGAAACCAGCCTGCATCCAGAATACCAATGCGGCACCGATCAGGAACCACACGCCAAAGGTCTGACTGGAAATAGCGCTCATAATTTCTTCTGTCATAATACTTTTCCTCCTCTTTCATATATAAAAAAAAGGCACTACGGGTTAATCCATAGCGCCTTTGCTTTACGCAGGCTATAGTATCATTCCTTTTTTTTGAAGTCAACACCTTCTTTGGTTTTTTTGACAAACGAACTTTTTCCTTGGGGTTCACGAAGTTTTTTAAAGTTTTTACCGCAAAAGAGACAGGATTTTCGCCCTACGCTTCTGAAACTGAAGGTAAAAGTCCTCTTTCGTATAGGGTTCCAGGTAAAAAATCTTTAAAAAGTGAAGTGTGAGGTTTCTCTGGAGCACTTCCTCACAGTCTGCCAGACGATTCTGCATCTCCTGCTGCAGCTCATGCCACTGGCAGATATACTGGTGATTTGCTGCGAGATCCGGTATATCGATCCATTTTTTCACCCGGATCTTGGTCTTTGGCCGGGGACATTCCCTGGTCTGGAGAATATAGGTGTAGTCACCATCCTCATAATACCGGCCCAGAGGGAAGATCCGGCAAAAGCCCGGTCGGAAGGGATGTACGCTGCACCGTTCCTCTCTGTCCAGGAAGGGACAGCCTCCCGTCGCCTTCGCCGGCTTTAACCGGGGAAGGATCAGGCCGTCATACATATCCAGCATCATCTGGTTGTCCAGCATAGCCTCAAAGGTGGTATCCAGATGGGTAGTCAGATTCCAGATGTCCAGGGGATCCAGGATGATGGTATCCACCATATCCCGGCAGCACAGAGAACAGCCCTTACAGCCGCCGCAGTCCGCCTTTACCATATCGTTTTCCCTGTAGGTTCGTCCGTCGGAAATTTCCCGTATATCTACATCACGTTTCATCTTAATGCCTCGTTTTCTCTTTTATCTCATACAGATGTATACCAGATAGATCAGGTACATGCCCAGCATGGCCATACCCTCTTTTTTCACAATTTTTTCTTTGGATCGGGCAAAGAACCAGACGATCACACTGACGATCACCAGTATGGCGGCGTCCATAAGGTTCTCCCCGTTAACCCCTACCGGGCTGATAGAGGCGGCAATACCCAGGATCAGCAGGATATTAAAAATATTAGAGCCGATCACATTGCCCACGGCCATATCCACCTCATCCTTTCGGGCGGCCACCAGAGAGGTTACCAGCTCCGGCAGGCTTGTCCCCAGCGCCACAATGGTAAGACCGATAATATTCTGGCTGATGCCAAAGGAAGCGGCAATGGTGGAGGCTCCGCTGACAACGAAATCTCCGCCGTACTTGATGGCTATGGCGCCTCCCACAATAAACAGGGCACATTTCCATCCGGGAAGGATCGCATAGTCCTCCTCTCCCTGGGCAGCACCCTTGGCCTGCAGGGCAGAACGCACCATATACAGAATATACAGAATAAATACCGCCAGCAGCAGGATACCGTCTCCTCTGCCCAGCTGCATTCCCACATAGCCGATGCCCATCAATACCACAGTACACAGCACAGAGAAGGGAAATTCCCGCTTCAGGGTATTTTTCTGCACCTTCAGGGGAACAAAAAGGGCACAGGCTCCGCAGACTACCAGCAGATTAAACATATTGGAACCCAGCACATTGCTGATGGCCAGCTCATTGTTATTGCTTAAGGAGGCGGTAACACTGACGGCGCACTCCGGCAAACTGGTTCCCATGGCCACAATAGTCATACCGATGATGATGGAAGGGATCTGCAGCTTTTTCGCCACGGAGGAGCTGCCCTCCACAAAGAAGTCCGCTCCCTTGATCAGGAGTATAAAGCCCAGCACCAGAAAAAGCAGAGCGTATAGTGTTTCTTTCATATTTCCAAACTCCTTTTTCCTTAGTTTTCCCCGGTATCCTCCCAGACATACAGTCGGTGCATGGCTCTGGTGGCCATAATGAACCGGGCCTGGGTAACAAGTGTGTCTCTTCGGTCTCTGGGTGTCACCCCGTAAACCGTCTCAAATTCCAGCCCCTTGGCCAGATAATAGGTGGTCACTGTAAGACCGGTGGAAAAATGGCTGCTGTTTCTGTCCACATAGGAAAGCAGCTCCCGGGACAGTCCTTTTTCCTCAAAGAGGGCACACAGCTGTCCGTAGGCCTCCTTTGCCTCCCTCTCCGTAAGGAACAGGGCTGCTGCCGTCTCTGTGGTATCTGCCTGGGCGGCAAAGAGCTCCGCCATATGAGCCAGTGTCTCTGTACGGCTGTCAAAGGTTTCACAGCATACGGCTTCCCCTGCCCGGGCAAAAAGCTCCATGTCCTTTTCCCCTGCCAGAGAAGCGGCGTAGGCAGCGATAGGCTCCGTATTGCGATAGCTTTTATTCATCTGGATCTTTCGGATATGTTTTCCGAAGATCCGGGGAAGAAATCCCGTTACATCCTGAGGTGTAGAATCCATAGTCTGATCCTTGTCCCCCAGAATGGTCATGGGACAGTCAAAGAGCAGATGCAGGATCTCATACTGCAGGTAGGTGTAATCCTGCATTTCATCAATAACCAGATGGCGAACAGAGGTATCCTTTTTGCCCCCGCCCAGGATCATCCGAAGATATAACAGGGGATACACATCCTCGTAGGCCAGCTTTCGCTGCTCCAGACGCCGATGAGGCAAAGCCTTATAGCCTCTGTCCTGAAGAAAACGGCTGTAAAGGATATAGATATCCCGGGTGTCATACATCTTTTCAAAGGTCAGACGAAGGCTGTCGCTCTCCTCCTGAGAAAGGGTTTTCCCCGTCAGTGTCTCATATTCGTCCAGAATATACTCCATCACTGCCTCCATACGGGCCAGCAGGGGATATTCCGTAAATTTCTCATAGAACAGGGTCTGTATCTCCCCGGCGCTGCGGTAAAAGCCCCGAATAGACACAGGGGAAAAGGTCATGAGCTCCGCCTCCAGCTCCATAGCATAGCCGTAAAGCTCATCCATAAATTCCCGGGACTGCTTTTTCTGGTAGCTGTCCTCCGCTTTTCCTGCCAGCAGCTCCTCCAGACGGTCGTAGCGATCCTCACAATCTCCCACCACATCCTTCAGCCGATGGTAGGCAAAGGTATCCAGGCTCATTTCCCGGATGGGCTCCTCTCCCAGCTCCGGGAGAACATGGGAAATATAGTCGGAGAACACGCTGTTTGGGGAAAGGATCAGGATATTTTCCGAGCGCAGATGCTGCCGGTCATGATACAGAAGGTAGGCGATGCGGTGAAGGGCCACAGAGGTCTTGCCGCTGCCTGCCACACCCTGGATCACCAGTACCCGATCCCTGGTATTGCGGATGATCTCATTCTGTTCTTTCTGAATGGTGCGGATAATATTTTTCAGACTGGTATCTCCGCTGCCGGACAGCTCCTCCCGAAGGATCTCGTCATCGATCTTTACGTCGCTTTCCAGGGCGTACACCAGCCTGCCCCGGCGGATCTTGTACTGCCATTTGGAGGTGATCTCTCCCTCCATCCTGCCGCCGGGAGCCTCGTAAGAGGCCTCGCCGCTGTCGTAATCGTAGAAAAGGCTGCTCACCGGTGCCCGCCAGTCGTAGATCAGGGGCACACTGCCCTTCTCCGGGGAAAAGGTACCGATACCGATGTAAAAGGTCTCCGGCTCCTCCTCTCCCTCATAGCGAAAATCCACCCGACCGAAGTAGGGAGAATCCAGCATCCTTTTGTATCGGCTGTGGAGACCGTGCTGTCGGGCATTGGCATTGATCTGATTCAGCAGGGCCTGCTGATTATCAAAATTCTCATACCCGTACTCGTCCATCTCTGTGTAGTTTTCCCAGTAATATTCGTGCATGGCCTCGATGTCTTTTTCGCCCTCGGCGATCTGCCCCCGAAGCTTTTCCAGCCGCTGACGGATCAGGTCCAGCACATATGTTAAAAATTCCTGATGCTTATCCATGTTTCTACTCCATCATGACATAATTGGCTACATTATAACTGTTTTCGTCAAAAAGTAAAAGAAAAACTGTCACATTTCTATATTCTCTCCAAAACTATAGCTATATCTTATATATTTTCTTTATTTTTTGTACAATTACGAAATTGTTTTCTTTATATTTTTGACGTATACTATACTTGCAGTGTCAAAATTGGCATTGCGAGTAAAAGAACACAAGGGAGAACGACTAATCATGGAAACTTTCAACGAGACCGATCTGGGCAAGCGGGTAAAACAGCTGCGCCTGGAGCATCATCTCACCCAGGATCAGGTGGCGAAAGTTCTGCACGCAACACCGGGCTACATCAGCAATGTAGAGAATGGACGTACGGCTATGTCTTTACGGATGCTTATGTACTTTGCCCGACTGACAGGCACCACACTTGATTCGCTGGTCGGCAGCATGGATGAATCTTACACAGCAACAGCACTTGACAACGAACTACTTTCATTATTCTCCGCGTTTTCTGACCAGGAAAAACGTAAACTCATCAAAACAATCCAAATGTGGAAGGAGTAAGGCAAATGTTAGAGGCATTGAAGGAACAGGTTTATAAAGCGAATATGGAACTTCCTAAACGGGGACTGATTACCTATACATGGGGAAATGTCAGTGGCAGAGACGCTGAAACCGGCTATTTTGTCATTAAACCCAGTGGCGTCGACTACGAAAAGCTGACTCCGGAAGATATGGTTGTCATGGATTTAGAGGGCAATAAAATCGAGGGCAAATACAAACCCTCTTCTGATACACCGACACATATTGAGCTTTATAAGAAATACCCGGAAATGGGGGGTATCGTACATACCCATTCTCCTCAGGCTACCGCCTGGGCCCAGGCCGGACGCAGTATTCCCCTGTACGGCACTACACATGCCGATTACTTCTATGGCCCCATTCCCTGTGCCAGAAGTCTGACCAAGGAAGAGATCGAAGGCGCCTACGAGGCCAACACAGGCAAGGTGATCATCGAGACCTTTACTGAGGGCGAGATCAATCCTATGTACACCCCCGGTGTACTCTGCTGCAACCACGGTGTTTTTACCTGGGGAAAGGATGCCGCTGAAGCGGTACACAACGCCGTTGTCGTAGAAGAGGTAGCCCGCATGGCTACACTGACTGAATTGATCAATCCCAAGGTGCAGCCTGCTCCTGACACCATCCGAGATAAACATTTCTACCGCAAACACGGTGCCAACGCTTATTACGGACAGTAAGAAACATGCACTAAAAAATGCAGTGGCTTTCATCAGCCGCTGCATTTTT
>CAZUBP010000117.1:0-4002 GCA_964618605.1 uncultured Lachnospiraceae bacterium
TACAAAGGGCATACTGTGGACATGCCTCCCAAGGAGCTGGAGCTTCTGTATTTTCTGGCGGCTTCTCCCAATCAGGTCTTTACCCGGGAACAGCTGCTGGATCATATCTGGGGCTACGAATACATCGGAGACACCCGTACGGTGGACGTACACATCAAACGTCTCCGGGAAAAGATCAAGGACAGCGATTCCTGGTCCATCGCTACGGTCTGGGGTATCGGATACAAATTTGAGGTCAAACGGTAATGAAGCTCAATCTTTCTCTGAAATTTATTATTACCTATATTCTGTTGGGTATCGCCGGTTTTGTGCTGCTGAATACGGCAGGAAGCTATTTCCTGGAAAACCATATCCTGGCCCGGGAAAGCTCCCACCTGTACAGCTCAGCCACTTCTCTGTCTGCCACCAACGCCGTTCGCTCCTACCAGAGCACGGAAAATCTGGAGACAGCCCATGATATGCTGCAGGCGGTGGCCGGTGCGGAGCAGGTGGACATCCTGATTCTGGACACCAAGGGTGTTCTGGTGCTGGATACCTCCGCCCCCTTCTCAGAGTCCGGGGAGGCGACCCTTTCCGACTTTGACCCCACAGCCTCCTCCAACAGCTACTATACTATCGATACCTATTTCGGCCATTACACGGAGGATCAGCTGAACGTTACGGTTCCTATTACCATCAATATGTCCACCAGAGGCTACGTTTCCCTTCATGAGCCCATGAGCAAGATCATAGAGGAGCGGGAACGGATCCTGCTGCTGGTGCTGAAGTTTTACGGTGTGGCTCTGCTGCTCTTCTGTCTGCCCCTGCTCCTTCTGCTGCTGATGGTGAATCGGCCGCTGAACAAGATCATCGCCGGAGCCCGGGAATTTGCCGAGGGACATCTGGAGTACCAGATCCCCATTCACTCCGCCGACGAAATGGGCTATCTGTCCAACACCCTGAACTATATGGCAGATGAAATGCGCCAGAACGATCAGTTCCAGCGAAATTTCATTTCCAATGTATCCCACGATTTCCGCTCTCCCCTCACCTCTATCAAGGGCTATGTGGAAGCCATTCTGGATGGCACCATTCCCCATGAGATGCAGGACCGCTATCTGAAGATCGTGCTTTTTGAAACCTCCCGACTCACCAAGCTGACCCAGGGCATGCTGCAGCTGAACACCCTGGATGCCAAGGCCTATATGCTCCAGATGCAGGATTTCGACCTGAATCAGCTGATCAAAAATACGGCGGCCTCCTTTGAAGGCACCTGCCGGGAACGGCATATGTCCATTGAGCTGCTGATGGATTCCCCTAAGGAATACGTTTCCGCCGACATGGAAAAGATCCAGCAGGTAATGTACAACCTCATCGACAATGCCATTAAATTCAGCGATTCCGACTCCACCATCACCATCGAGACCACCCGGAAAAATGAACTGGTTTTCGTCTCCGTGAAGGATCAGGGCAGCGGCATTCCCCAGAAGGATCTGCAAAAGATCTGGAGCCGCTTCTACAAGCAGGATATCTCCCGGGGTAAGGATCGCACCGGTACCGGCCTGGGGCTGAGTATCGTAAAGGAGATCATCAATTCCCACAAACAGAATATCAACGTCATCAGCACCGAGGGTGTGGGTACGGAATTTATTTTCACCCTGTCCCGGGCCAAAAATGCAGATGACCTCAATGAATAAAGGCAAAAAAAGAAGCATTTCCGGGGTATCACACCTTCCGGAAATGCTTCCTTTTTATTTCCACTCATATTTTGTCAGCTCACCGCTGGTTTTCAATCCTTCAAAATCATGCTGCCGCAGGGCTTCATAGAGAATTACCGCCACCGAATTTCCCAGATTCAGACATCTGGTCTCCCCGATCATGGGAATGCGGATAGCGTCCTCCCCATGCTCCAGCAGGATCTCCTCCGGTATACCGCCGCTTTCCTTGCCGAACATAATATAACAGCCGTCCTCGTAGGAAACCTCTGTATGGGTCTTCCTGGCCTTGGAGGAAGCCATGTAAATATGGGCACCGGGATTTTTGTTCAGAAAATCCTGGAAATCGTCGTATCTGGTCACATCCAGATACTGCCAATAGTCCATTCCCGCCCGTTTCAGCTGTTTTTCCGTCAGCTGAAAGCCCAGGGGCTCGATCAGATGCAGCCGTGTGTCCGTTGCCACACAGGTGCGGCCGATATTGCCGGTATTTGCCGGTATCTCCGGCTCAAATAATACAATATTAAACTTTGCCATTATCCCATCACCTTGTACAATTCATCTGTCTGGGGTCTGTCCAGATAGCGGATCTCTTCCCCGTTTCGCAGAATACGATCATTGCCGTCGGTAGCTCTTCCCACTACTGCAGCGGGAATCCCTGCCTGTTCCAGAGCTCTCACCAGTCCATGGCCGTCATCTGTAGCCATCATCATGGAACCGCTGGACATGATCTGGTAAGGATTCAAACCGAAATACTCACAAATCTCCACCGTTTCCTGGCGAATGGGAATGGCCTTCAGATCAGCATCCAGACCCACGCCGGAACCCTCTGTCATCTCCCAGAGTGCCCCGAAAACGCCGCCCTCTGTAATATCATGCATGGCACTGACCCCAAATTGACGGGCCACCTTTGCCTCCGGTATAACGGAAAGATACCGGTCAAATCCCCGGGCGGTACGCACCAGCTCCGGATTAAACCGCTGTAAAAGCTCCTCTTCCTTCTCCTTGGCCAGAATCGAAGTAGCCTCCAGACCGATCCATTTGGTCACCACGATATCCTGTCCCGGCTGTACCTGCATGGTCAGAAGCAGATCCTTCCGTTTGGTTTTGCCTACCCCGGTAACAGTGATCAGAGGCTGACGCACCACGTTGGTGATCTCCGTATGGCCTCCCATGATCTCCATATCCAGCTCCTTACAGGTGCGCTCCGCATCCTGCATCAGCTGCCGGATCTGTTCTTCGCTGATATCCTCCGGTAAAAGCACAGTCAACAGTACCCCCACCGGCTCCGCACCGGAGGCTGCCAGATCGTTGGCGGTGACATAAATGCCGTGACTGCCCATATCCTTCACCGTTCCGGTAATGGGATCCGAGGACATGACAAAGACCTCATCCTGACCCAGCGCCATAACAGCGCAGTCCTGCCCTACAGCAGGGCCTACCAGCACCTCATCTCTTCTGTGCTTTGTCTGTTTTAAAACGGAGCGTACAAGTACCTGCTCCGGCAGTTTACCTATTTTCATATATACTCCTGCAGTTTTTATTTTCCAATGGAAGCCAGCACGCTCTTCACCTGACTCAGGTCATTGGTGGCCGCCGCCTGGGCCAGGGCCGAGGCTACCTCCGATGACGCTCCCGCTGTTCCTACCTCTATCAGTGCATCCGACTTGGCGTAGCTGCTGGTGTTCACCCGTTCCCGGCTTTCCTCTACACCATCCACCGTCACTACCTTGTAAAGCTCTGCTGTACAGCCCTTATGGGCAGACTGGGTACGGTTGATAACCCCCACACTGTACTCCGAGCTGGTCTTGATCACAGTATCCGGCTCTTCCGTGCTCAGTGTCACACTTTCGTAGGTCACCGTCCGGTTGCTGGCACGATATTCCGTACCGTAGATCCGGGCCACCAGCGTACCGTTGTAAGCCACCATATAGATATAGATAGGATTATCTGTATTGTTTTTAAACTTGAAATCCTTGCCGCTGCTCTCCGCAATAGCCGCATCCATGGAGGGTTTTACGTAGGTAACCAGCATGGAATGATTCTTTCTCTCTGTTACATCCAACTCTGCTCTCAGTACAGCCAGATACAGGGTGGTGGACACCTGACATATACCGCCGCCAAAGGTCTCTGTGGTGGTACCGTTGGCATAGGAGCCCGCCAGGGCGTAGCCGTTCTCCTCTGTAAAGGGGGTGATGGTATCCAGGGTAGAAAAGGTCTCTCCCGGGTACAGCACGGTGCCGTTGATCAGATCCGCCGCCGTTGCAATATTGGTGCTGCGGGCTGCGCTGGATTTGGAATAATCCGT
>CAZUBP010000117.1:4102-5559 GCA_964618605.1 uncultured Lachnospiraceae bacterium
TCCTCTGTCGGTTCCAGGGTGGAAGCCCCTATCGTCTGTGCCCCTCCCAGAAGGGCAGCGGACAGTAACGCTACCAGTAATAACCCTCTTCTCTTGTTTATCATCCTTTTTTACTCCTGTATCACACCAGGTACTGCAGTACCATGGGAACGATCATTGCAACAATAAGGATCCCGGCAATAACACCGGCAATGATCCGTCTCATTTTTTCTTTTTTCTTCATTTATACTCCTTTGCTTCGGGATTCAACGAAGAATCCTTCCGTGCTGCAAAATGATCCCGTCGATCAGGCGGGAGGCCTCACTTTTACTGAGGCTGTCTATCTGCATATCAAGTGTCATTGTATGATATTTCAGCAAATCATTCAAGTATACTTTTTGTGCTTTTGTAATGGGTGATTGTTTTTTCATCTTATATTCCAGAGGCACCGGTAAAAACAGCTCCGGGGCCTGCTCCTGATACCGTTCCTTCAGGATCTCATAGAGCAAAGCCGTTACCCGGGCATCCTCATCCGCCCGGTGCGCCCGCTCCTGGGGAATACCGAAATAGGTACAGAGGTCTCCCAGCTTCCGGCTGGGCAGCTCCGCCAATACCTGGCGACTGATCTTCAGGGTGTCCACGCCTTTTCTCTCAAAAGAAAGATTGTGGTTCACCGCCGCACTTTTCAGGAAGGCGTAATCAAATATCAGGTGATGCCCTACCAGGGGCAATTCTCCGGCAAACTCCACAAATTCCCGAATAACCTGATCTATGCGCTTCTGTCCCGCCACCATCTCATCGGTGATCCCTGTAAGTTCGGTGATCCGTTCCGGTATCTTCATGGCCGGATCCACCAGACAGTGAAAGCTGTCAGTAAAGCGGCCTTCCTTCACCTTCCAGGCGCCGATTTCCAGCAGACGGTCCCGCTTCGGCCGCAGACCTGTGGTCTCCACATCTACCACAATATATTCTTTCATAGCTTATGCTCCTGTTTTTATCACCTGCCACCGGGCACTGTAGCTTAAAGGATCCCTTGTCTCATAGGAAAACAGCACCAGGGTCTTTTCCGGGAAAATATGGGAAAATACCTCCAGATGGGTCATTCTGGCCAGCTGTCTGGCCTCCTTTCCCCCAAGCTCAGGCACATAGGCTCCCGTCTCTTCCTCCCGGCGGTAAAACTCCCGGAAGCACTCCCTGTAGGGGGTAAGCTCCGGCGCCCAGGCCGGCCGTGTTTTCATATTTTCTCTGAGATACAGATCAAAAAGCATCCATTCTCTGTATTCTGCCATATGGGACTCCCCGCCCGGCTGCTCTGCCATAAACTCCAAAAGGATCTCATAGCGGCGAATGCGGGTATGGGCGATACCGAAATATCCCTTTTTCTCATAAAACTGTCCCAGTTCATCAAAAAAAGTAAAGGCATCCGGGAAAAGTGCTATACATACCGGCAGTGTATGGGTAAACTGGGCGGAATTGTA
>CAZUBP010000118.1:0-5529 GCA_964618605.1 uncultured Lachnospiraceae bacterium
GGAGCATTTTCCCCAGAGCCACCCGGGTTTTTTCTCCGCCGGAGAGGGAAGAGATCAGCTTGAACACATCGTCATTTTTGAAAAGAAAGGCAGCCAGCACATTCCGGATGCGGGTATTGTTCAGCCGGGGGTAGGCATCGGAGATCTCCTGAAAAATGGTTTTCTCGGGATGCAGTACATTGTGTTCCTGATCGTAGTAACCGATATGTACCTTGGAACCCAGAGTAAAGGTGCCCTGATCCGTCTCCACGAGGTTGTTTAATATCTTCAGAATGGTTGTCTTTCCGGTGCCGTTTTTGCCGATAAGGGCCACACGCTCCCCACGGAAAATATCAAAGGTCAGATCGGAAAAGAGGGGCTGTCCGGGATAGGCCTTGGTAAGACCCTCCACATGAAGCACATCGTTGCCGCTGAGGATATCCGGCTCCAGATGCAGCTGCATGGCAGCGTCCACATCCAGGGGCTTATCCAGTACCTCGATCTTATCCAGCATCTTTTCCCGGCTTTCCGCCCGCTTAATGGATTTTTCCCGGTTAAAGGATTTCAGCTTGGTGATCACCGCCTCCTGATGGGCGATTTCCCGCTGCTGGTTCATGTAGGCCTTCAGCTCCGCATCCCGGATCATGGCCTTCTTTTCGGAAAAGGCGGTATAGTTGCCTTCAAAGGACATGGAGCGTCCATTTTCGATCTCCACTACCTTGGAGACTACCTTGTCCAGGAAATACCGGTCGTGGGATACCAGGATCACCGCACCGTTGTAATTCAGCAGATAATTCTCCAACCAGGCGATGGAATTCATATCCAGATGGTTGGTAGGCTCATCCAGCAGAAGAACATCCGGATTTAAGAGCAGCAGCTTGCCCAGGGCCACCCGTGTTTTCTGCCCCCCGGACAGGGTATTGATGGGCTGGGAAAAATCCTCCTCGGCAAAGCCCAGACCCTTCAGTACGCCGGTGACTTCGCTGCGAATGGCATAACCGTTATTCTGTTCAAAGCTCTGGTTTACCTTGCTGTAGGTGTTTAACAGCTGATCCAGGGCTTCCCCCTTTGCCTGGTGCATCCGGGCTTCCAGATCCCGCAGCTGATGCTCCAGACTGACGATATCTGCTTTGGCAGCCATCAGCTCATCGTAGATGCTGCTGTCAACGGAAAGCTCCTGATGCTGGGACAGATAGCCCAGGGTGCGTCCCTTGGCCAGAACCACCTCACCGGAATCCGGCAGATATTCCCCGGTCATGATCTTTAACAACGTGGATTTTCCGGCACCATTGATTCCGATAAGGGCCATTTTCTGGCGCTCCTCCAGATGGAAGGAGACATCCCGCAGGATCTCCGTGGTACCGAAGCTTTTATATACATGATGACAGGATAAAATCATCGCAAAAACCTCTTCTCTGGTAAAAATTTCTCTTTAGTTTACCGTAAAATGCCATATTCGGTCAATAGTTTAAAGTGGTATTTGACATAGCAATTTCCGGAGCTTATAATCGTATTGTATAAATATTTTATACTATTACATGATTTCATTTTATATGAAGGAGTGCCTTATGTCGAACAAAGAGATTTCCGAGGCTGTGATCAAGCGTTTGCCTCGCTATTATCGTTATCTGAATGATCTTTCTGAGGCGGGTGTGGAGCGCATTTCCTCTGCTGAGCTGAGCAAGATCATGAAAGTTACGGCTTCTCAGATCCGGCAGGATCTGAATCATTTTGGCGGTTTCGGACAGCAGGGCTATGGCTACAACGTGCGTACGCTGTACGAGGAGATCGGTAAGATCCTTGGCCTGGATAAGGCCCAGACTATGGTGATCGTAGGTGCCGGCAGACTGGGACAGGCGCTGGCCAATTATGTTCGATTTGAAAAAAGAGGATTCCGTGTTATCGGAATTTTTGATAATAATCCCGATCTGGTGGGAACCACGGTTCGTCAGTGCGTGATCCGTCCTACGTCGGAGCTGGCGGATTTTCTGGACGATAACCATGTGGATATCGTGACACTGGCTATTCCCCGAAAGGATGCTCCTGATGTGAGCAGACTTGTGACGGAGCATGGGGTACACGCCATCTGGAATTTTACACCGGTGGATCTGAATCTGTATCTTCCGGAGGATGTGGTGGTGGAGAATGTTCACCTGTCGGAAAGCCTGATGAAGCTTTCCTGTGATCTGCAGCATCTGAAATATGAAAAATAATGCAGGGATTGCCGCAAAACAAATTTTGGTTTTGCGGCATACTTTTTGAGAAGTAAAGCACCTGGGAGAGAGGTCGATATGCAAAGAGTAGTAAACGGAAAACAGATGCAGGAAACGGACCGGTACACCATAGATAAGATGCAGATGCCGGCTATGGTACTGATGGAGAAAGCAGCAGAGACTGTTGCGAGAAAAATCCTCGAAGAAACAGCAGCAGAGGATCGGATCCTTGTGGTGTGCGGCAGCGGCAATAACGGCGGCGACGGTATGGCCATAGCCAGAATGCTGCATCTGGCGGGAAAAGAGGTTTCTCTGTATCTGGCAGGAAACCGGGAGCATTTTACCCGGGAGTCGGCACAGCAGTGGCAGATTGCCGTAAATTATGGTGTGAATGTCGTTAATAATCCACTGTGGGATGAATATACTGTCTTTGTGGACGCTTTATTTGGTACAGGCCTTTCCCGGGAGGTAGCGGGAGCCTATGGGGATATTATTCGTGGGATGAACAACGCCCCGGGGCGGGTGTATGCGGTGGATATCCCATCGGGAGTTCATGCCGGTACAGGACAGATCCTGGGGGTAGCCACAGAGGCAGCGGTGACGGTGACCTTCGGCTTTTACAAGACAGGCTGTCTGTTATATCCCGGAGCCGCTCACTGCGGCAGACTGGAGCTGGCGGATGTTGGTATCTATGCTATGGACAGCCCCTATGAACCGGATGTGCAGCTTTTGGAAGCCGGGGATCTTTGTTCTCGGAAAAAACGCCTTCCGGAGGGAAATAAGGGAACCTTCGGCAAGGTGCTTTTGCTGGCGGGAAACGAGGATATCTACGGTGCGGCCTATATGAGTGCCAAAGCAGCCTTTTTAAGCGGGGCCGGTATGGTAAAGGTATTGACCTCCGCCGAAAACTGCCGGATCCTCAAGGAATCCCTGCCGGAGGCAATGACAGAGGTTCTGGAGGATGTTTCGGGAGAAGGGCTAAAGGCAGCCCTGGCCTGGGCGGACTATGTAGGTGTAGGCCCGGGAATCGGAAAATCGCCTTTCACGGAGGAGCTGTTATCGTATATCCTGTCTCACTGTGACAAGCCTATGGTGCTGGATGCGGATGCCCTGAATGTGGTAAGCGACCATATCCAGTGGCTTCAGGAGCATAAAGGCCCCTGTATCGTGACTCCTCATATGGGGGAAATGAGCCGTCTGACCGGGGAAAGTATTGCCACTTTGAAATCCGATGCCCTGGGCTTTGCCCAAAGGGCGGCACAGCAGTGGCAGACGACCGTAGTGCTGAAGGATGCCAGGACCTGTATTGCCGATCCGGATGGCCGAGTATATATCCATGCCTACGGCAACAGCGGTATGGCAACAGCCGGCAGCGGTGATGTTCTCACCGGGACGATCCTGGGACAGCTGGGGGCCTGTGGGTCTGTGACCCAGGCAGCCTGTATGGGAGTATTGCTCCATGGCCTGGCAGGGGATCTGGCAGCCGGGGAAACAGGAGAGACTTCCCTGATGGCCACGGATATTTGCAGAAAGCTGCCTGAGATCCTACAACAATACGAGGCTAAAGGCATATAAAATAACATAGGAGCGGCTAAATAAGAATGTACAGCAGAGTATGTGTAAAAATCCATATGGATGCCCTGGAGAAAAACCTGGCATCCATGAAAGCAAATATGAAAGAGGGCACTAAGATGCTGGGGGTCATTAAGGCAGACGCCTATGGCCACGGAGCGAAGGAGATCGCCCGATATATGGAACAAAAGGATTACGTCTGGGGCTTTGCCACAGCCACCGTGGAGGAGGCCGTTAACCTCAGACAGGAGGGCATCCAGAGACCTATCCTGATCCTCGGCTATACCTTTCAGGAGGATTATGAGGAAATGGCCCGGCTGGGTATCCGGCCTGCAGTGTTTACTCTGGAAATGGCCACAGAGATGGCCCAGGCGGCAAAGCGTGCAGGCAGACCCATGAAGGTACATCTGAAGGTGGATACCGGTATGGGACGTATCGGCCTTTACGATGACGAGCGGGGTGTGGAAACAGCCTGTAAGATCGCAGCTATGGAGGGTCTGGAGATAGAGGGCCTCTTTACCCATTTTGCCAGGGCAGACGAAACCTCTCTGGCCCCTGCAAAAGAGCAGCTGCAGCGGTATCTTAAGTTTCGCCAAAAGCTGCTGGACAAAGGGCTCACCATTCCCATCAGCCATGTCAGCAACAGTGCCTGTATCATGCAGTACCCCCAGGCCAATCTGGATATGGTGCGGGCAGGCATCAGTCTGTACGGTCTGTTCCCCTCCAACGAGGTAAAGGATGATCCGGTACGGCTGTATCCCCTAATGGAGATGAAGAGCCGTATCGTCTATGTAAAGGAGATCACCGCCGGTACAGCCATCAGCTACGGCGGCACCTTTGTGGCTGATAAGCCTATGAAGGTGGCTACGATCCCCGTAGGCTATGCCGATGGCTATCCCCGCAGCCTGTCCAACAAGGGCTGGGTGCTGATCCACGGACAGAAATGCCCGATCCTGGGCCGGGTCTGCATGGATCAGTTTATGGTGGATGTCACCCATCTGGCACAGGTGAAGGTTCTTGACGAAGTGACCCTTCTGGGCCGTGACGGAGAGGAAGAGATCACAGCCCAGCAGCTGGGAGATCTGTCGGGACGCTTTAATTACGAGCTGGTTTGCGATATTTCCAAACGGGTTCCCAGAATCTATGAAAAATAAGATACGCACGTAGAATTGAAAATTGCATACACCGGAGGAAACTGGAAATACTGTCCTTAGAAAAGCGAGGTAGCAGTATATTTCTAAAATCGGAGTGTGACAGTGTGGTAATAAAACGTGGTGACATTTTTTACGCAGACCTAAGGCCGGTGGTAGGCAGTGAGCAGGGCGGCGTTCGTCCGGTGCTGATCATCCAGAACGATGTAGGCAACAAACACAGCCCTACGGTCATCTGCGCAGCAATCACATCAAAGATGAACAAGGCAAAGCTTCCTACCCATATTGAGATCGATGCCTCTTCCTATGCGATTATTCGGGATTCGGTCATTTTGCTGGAGCAGCTTCGCACTATTGATAAACAGCGGCTGAAGGATAAGGTGTGTCATCTGGATGCGGATCTCTTAAAACAGGTGAACAAAGCGCTGTGTATCAGTCTGGAACTGCCTACATAACTGGGTTCTTGACGGATGGGAAAGGAAAATGCTATAATACCACGAGTATGTGTACAGCAGAGAAGCTGTGTACAGGTAACAGATAAGGATCCGCTTACAGAACGGATGAGAGATACAGAAACAGGAAAGAGGAGTGACATATGGCAGGACATTCAAAGT
>CAZUBP010000119.1:0-5476 GCA_964618605.1 uncultured Lachnospiraceae bacterium
GGTGACTCCACGATCACTAGATACTTTGCCACTACTGTTCTCCTTTAATTTGACTTCCCTTTCAGGTCTTTTTTACATAGTAGTTTTTGGTTGCCTCATGGGCCAGTCCCATGAGCTGCAGTTCAAGAAGGTGCTGCATCAGCTGCAACGCCGGCAAGCCGCATATTTCCTGAATATTCTGCAGAGATTTTGGTACGAAATCGAGACAACTATACACCAATTCCAAATCCGATGCAAGTCCCAAGTTGCTTTCACCGGCAGAAACTGCTTTACAGTTCCGTTCCAGGCGCAATTCCTCCAGCAGCATATCCGGAGAGCAGGCAATTCCCGCCCCCTGGGCGATCAGACGGTTGCAGCCGCAGGACAGGGAATCCTCCACTCTTCCCGGCAGAGCGTATATGCTGCGCCCCTGCTCCAGGGCGCAATCTGCTGTGATCAGGGAGCCGCTTTTCTCCCTTGCCTCCACCACCAGCACTATATCTGCCAGTCCGCTGATCAGCCGGTTGCGCTGAGGGAAATTCGCCCCACGAGGCGGCGTCCCCGGCGGAAACTCGCTGATGATACCCCCTCTGTCCAGCATATTTTCATACAGCTCCCGATTCTGCCGGGGGTACACCACATCCACACCGCACCCCAGAAGGGCAAAGGTTTCCCCACCGGCCACACTCAGGGCACCCTCGTGGGCCTTGCTGTCCACCCCCTGGGCCATGCCGCTGATGATCTGTACCCCATGCCGGGCCAGCTCTGCACCAAAACGGTAGGCCTGGCTTCTCCCGTAAGGGGTACACATGCGGGCTCCCACAATAGCCACTGCGGGGATCCCCGGATCCGGCAGCCGCCCCCGCACATACAGCTTTTCCGGAGGGTGATGAATATCCTTCAGCTTTTGGGGATACTCCGGTTCATCTATGGTTACGCAATATATGTCCTTCCTTTGCATACTATATACCTCCCTTCTTCTCTACATATTCCAGAATTTCTTTCCCGCATTTCTGAAACAGCAGGCCTCCAGCACATGCTGTCTGTCGATCACCTCGCTGTCTGCCAGATCGGCACAGGTTCTGGCCACCCGAAGCAGACGGTGGCACCCTCTGGCACTGAGACCCATTTTTCCAAACATCTGCCGCAGCAGCCCCTCTCCCTCCGAGGTCATCCGACAATAGGTCTGAAGCCTGGCAGCAGGGATCTGCCCGTTATACTGAAAGGCTTCCCCGGAGAACCGCTGTTTCTGGTACCATATTGCCTTTTCAGCCTCCGCTTTCAGCAGGTCTGTGGTTATGGGGCTTTTTTCTTTTCCCCTAAGATCCTCGTAGGTCACCTGGGGGACTTCCACGCAGATATCCATACGATCCAGCAGGGGCTGGCTTATGCGATGGAGATAGGCGGCAATATCCTGGTGACTGCAGCTGCAGCGGTTCATATCCGGATAATAGCCGCAGCGACAGGGATTCATGGCCACCACCAGCAGAAAATCCGAGGGAAAGGTGACCGTACCTGTGCTCCGGGAGATCACGATCTTTTTATCCTCCAGGGGCTGCCGGAGGATCTCCAGACTGGTCTTGGAAAATTCCGGAAATTCATCCAGAAACAGCACGCCCTTGTGGGCCAGGGTGATCTCCCCCGGCCTGGGGATCCGTCCGCCTCCCGCCAGGGCCTGGGGAGATATGGTGTGATGGGGCGCACGGAAGGGCCGCCGCTTCATCAGGCCGGATTCCGTCTCCAAAAGTCCGGCCACACTGTATATCCGGGTCACCTCCAGACTTTCTTCCCTGGTCATTTCCGGCAAAAGTGCAGGGAGACGACAGGCGGTCATGGTTTTCCCTGATCCCGGCGGGCCGATCATCAGCATATTGTGAAAGCCTGATGCTGCCAGCAGCGCTGCCCGTTTTACCTCCTCCTGACCGTTGATATCCCCGAAATCCGGGATGATTTCTTCCGGTACCTCCTTTTTCCTGGGAGGTTGGGGCTGTTCATAGGTCTCCGGTGCCTGACAGTAGGTAAGCAGTCCTTCCAGAGAATCCACGCCTATGAGACGGATCCCCTCCACATTCCGGGCCTCCTCCAGATTGTCCAGAGGCAAGATACAGGTGAGATAGCCCAGCTCCCGGGCCATCAGCACAGAGGACAGCACCCCGCTGATGCTGCGCACGCTGCCGTCCAGTCCCAGTTCCCCCAATACCACACAGTCCTTCAGGGAAGCCTCCGGCAATCGCCCCGCCGCACAGAGAAGAGCGGCGGCAATGGGCAGATCAAAGCGGGGGCCCTCCTTTCGAATATCCGCAGGCGCCAGATTGACCGTAATGCGCTTGGGCGGCAGGGAAAGGCCGGTATTTTTCACTGCCGTCCGGACCCTGTCCGCCGCCTCCCGCACCTGGGCCGTTAAATACCCTACCATGGAAAAGGAGGGCAGACCGTCACTGACATCTGCCTCCACTCTCACCAGATGCGCTTCCACACCGAGAATCGTTGCTGTTGCTACTTCTGTAAACATAGATACCTCCTGTTTCGCCCCTAGGGGCAGATTTTATTTTGGATATGCACGCAGCACTGTCCAATTTCATAAGATGTAGAAACACCCCTTCAGCAGAGGTGCCCCTTGCAGACTTTTCCCAAACCCCTTACACCCCAGGAGGAGCGTATTCTTCTGGAAAAAATCCGGGATGGCGATCCCATGGCCAGAGATCAGCTGGTAGAACGAAATTTAAGACTGGTAGCCCATGTGGCCAGAAAATATCAGAGCAGCGAAGATGAGCTGGACGATCTGATCTCCATCGGCACCATCGGCCTGTTAAAGGCAGCGGCCACCTTTGATATGACAAAGGGAAGCAAGCTGGCTACTTACGCCGCCCGCTGTATTGACAATGAATTGTTGATGATGTTTCGCAGTCGAAAGAAAAATGTTAAAGAAGTGTCCCTGTACGAGCCCATCGGCACGGATCGGGAAGGAAATGAAATTCATCTCATGGATATCCTGGAAAGCCAGGACGAGGATGTTGATCAAAACTGCGAAAAAAAGGAAAACATACTGCGGCTGTATCGATGCATAGAAGAGCATCTCACTCCACAGGAAAAAGAAATATTGGTTTTGCGTTATGGATTATACGGTCAGAAGCCGACCACACAGAGAGTCATAGCCAAGCGGCTGGGAATCAGCCGCTCCTACGTCTCAAGACTTGAAAAAAACAGTATATTAAAGCTCCGGCATTTCCTCCTGCCGGCGTAAAACATCCATGACATCCGGAACTATGCCCAGATCCACATACAGCTTCTGTTTGGGATGGGGAGCACTTTCCATGGTCTCTCCCGCCTCATTGTAGATAGCCTTTACCGTCACCTCGGGATTGGAGCCGTCCGGCTTCATGATCTCGATCTTTTCTCCCACGGTGAATTTATTGCGCTGTTCAATGACACAGAGGCCGTCTTTGACCTCACCTACAATACCCAGATAGGTGTATTCCCGAATATAGGTATTGCTGTCATAGATCTGGCTCTCCTGATCCGGTTTGCCATAGAAAAAGCCGGTGGTAAACTGTCTATAGGTACACCGGGAGATCTGATCCCGATACCAGGGCAGATGAGCCTCGTACAGCGCCGGATCCTCCAGATAGTCGTCAATGGCCTTTCGATAGGTACGGGCCACGGTAGCCACATACAAAGCGGTTTTCATCCGTCCCTCAATTTTGAAGCTGTCAACACCTGCGGCAATAAGATCCGGGATATGCTCGATCATACACAGA
Source organism: uncultured Lachnospiraceae bacterium (assembly GCA_964618605.1). GTDB lineage: Bacteria > Bacillota > Clostridia > Lachnospirales > Lachnospiraceae > UBA11957. Next base: position 3,738 of record CAZUBP010000119.1, read on the forward strand.
TCCTTGGAATTGAAAATATAGGTGCCCCGCTCATTCTCCTCCACAGGGAAATACTCGCCGGGACGCTTTTCTTCCATCACCGCATATTTCCACCGACAGGGATGGGTGCAGGCCCCTTCATTGGCACTGCGGCCGGTCATATAGGCACTCAGCAGGCAACGGCCGGAGTAAGAGATGCACATGGCGCCATGTACAAAGGTCTCGATCTCCATGGATTCCGGGATCCTTCTGCGGATCTCTCCGATTTCCGCCAGAGAAAGCTCTCTCGCCGTTACCACACGGCTGGCTCCCTGCTCATGCCAGAACAGAAAGGTTCCGTAATTACAGTTGTTGGCCTGGGTGCTGATATGGATCTCCATATCCGGGCACACCTCTCTGGCAATCATAAACAGGCCGGGATCGGCGATGATCAAAGCATCCGCACCCATTTCTGCCAGCTGGGCAAAATAGGCCGGGGCCTCTGACAAATCGCTGTCGTGGGCCAGAATATTGGCGGTCACATACACCTTTACCCCATGTTCGTGGGCGTAGCGTATGCCCTCCTCCATCTCCTGGGGTGTGAAATTTTTGGCCTTTGCCCGAAGGCCGAAGGCTTCTCCGCCGATATATACAGCATCTGCGCCAAAGGTAACCGCTACCTTCAGCACCTCCAGACTTCCCGCCGGAACCAGGAGTTCAACCTGTCTCATCTATTCTTCCTCCATACCCTTACAGACACTGACCGTAATCCCGTCTCCCACAGGGAGAATGGTGGTTACCAGCCGGGGATGGTGGGTCAGGGTGTACAGGTATTCTCTCATTCGTTTGTAAATCGTTCTGTTGCGTCGTTCCACAGCGAAATGGGATTCAATAATATCCCCATCCTGCAGAACATTGTCGGTGATCAGGACGCTGCCGGGGTGCATCAGGCGAAGCACCTGGGGAAAGAAATAAATATACTGTCCCTTGGCGGCATCCATAAAAATCAGGTCATAGGTATCAGTCAGGGTGGGCAGTATATCCGCCGCATCCCCTTCAAGCAGAGTAATCCGGTCAGCATAACCGGATTTCTCAAAATTTTCCCTGGCAACAGGGATTCTCTTTTTGTAGTTTTCTATGGTTGTTATATGACTGTCCTTCGGCAGATATTCACACATCAACAGAGAAGAAAAGCCAACGGCGGTTCCCACCTCCAGCACCCGCTTCGGCTGCTGCAGTGTCAGAAACATCCGCAGAAAATTCTGCATGGGCCGCCGGATAACCGGCACGTAGGCTGCTTTGGCCTCCTGCTCCAGCTGTTCCAGAAAAGGGCTGTGTCCCGGATCCAGAGAATTTATATAGGTATCGAAACGCTCATCTACGATCATGGTGTCTCATCCTCTTCTGTCTGATCGCTGCCCGGCTGTCCCTCGGTATCGTTGCCGCTGAGTATAGCCAGCATCTCCTCCGCCGTCTGCTCCGTATTCAAAATATAGGTGCCCGGCTGCAGTTCATTCTTATATCGGGAAAGCTTTTCCTGTACCTGAAAAACCAGTTTGTCCTTGATCAGGCCATCCTTTTCCAGGGTTTTGGCCACATCCGCTATGGTATCCTCTTCCTCCACAGTCACATACACCTCATGGCCTGCGCCTTCAGCAGATACCGTCTGTTCCGAAAAAATAGCATAGCCAAATCCGTAGGCCCAGGTCACTCCCCGGATAATGGCCAGGAAGGCCACCACATAGAGCAATGTCCGAATCGTTGTTCTCAACATATAAGCG
>CAZUBP010000120.1:0-5335 GCA_964618605.1 uncultured Lachnospiraceae bacterium
TATGAGGAAATCATACCATTCTCCTTTTTCCCTCACAAGCCTCCCTGGGGGATGTTTTTTTCACTTTTTTACACTAAAGTTTTATTTTTCTTATAGTAATGGCATCGATCATTCCCAGAATCTCCAGGGCACCTGCCACCTGACTTCCTTCCAGCTGAATGGCTGCATTGGCTGCCGCCATACCGCTGCGCAGGATATATTCCGGAACAGCATCCTCCAGGATCTGCATGGTCATGGCAGCTACCATGGCATCCCCGGCACCCTGCAATCCCCGGATAGGCACGTTGGCGCTTTCCCCATGCCAGCAGCCTTCCTCTACCGAAAAGACTGCTCCTCTGGCCCCCATGGAAACACAGACCGCATGTATACCCTGCTGCTGCCGCAGAAGATCTGCCTCCCGGGCAATTTCCTCTACAGTATCTACCGGTTTTCCGATAAGCTGTTTAAACTCGGCCAGATTCGGCTTGATCATGGTGGGCTGAGCCTGAATACCCAGACGCAGAAGGTCACCTGACGCATCCAGCACCGTGATGAGCTGCCTCTTTTTCCCTTCCTCTATGAGGCGCTTATAAAAATCGGCGGGCACTCCCTCCGGCGCACTGCCGTTGATGCTCAGTACGGATTTCGGTTCCAGTTCGTCCAGCACATGACAGATATTGTCAAAAACTGCCTGTACACTGGAAGCCCGCACCGGCGTTCCCGGCTCATTCAGCTCTGTCATTTTCCTTTTTTCAGGCTCCAGGATCTTCACGTTGGTTCTCAGTCGGCCGGACACCTTGGTCAGGCTGTGGGGGATACCGTTTCTGTCCAGGGCATCCTTCACCGTAAACTGTCCGTCTACATAATCAAAACCAACGGCCATCACCGGTTGATCCAGGTTTTTCACCTGTCTACAGACGTTAATGCCCTTTCCGGCCACTTCCTTCCGGCTGGATTTCACCATATTTTTTCCGCCGGGTTCCATATCCGGCACGGTAATGGTGTAATCCACACAGGGGTTTAACGTTACTGCTACAATTTTTTTCATTTTTCTTCCTCTTCTTTTAATGCAAGAAAGCAGGAACAGCTTTCCCGGATCGGTGCTATTCCTGCTTTTATACGTAAGTCTGCAGAAAGTCTGCTATTTTACTACAAATTAGCAGATTTCCCGAACCCATCCTTCCGGAGCCTTGATACGGCCCATCTGGATGCCTGTCAGAGTATCATACAGCTTCTTGGTCACAGGTCCCATCTCATCCATACCGGAGGGCAGGCAGATCTCTTTGCCATGATCTACGATCTTTCCTACGGGAGAGATAACGGCTGCTGTACCGCAAAGACCGCACTCTGCGAATTCCTTAACTTCCTCAAAGGGTACCGGACGCTCCTCAACTTCCAGTCCCAGATATTCCTTAGCAACATACATCAGAGAACGACGTGTGATAGAGGGAAGGATACTGTTGGACTTGGGTGTTACTACCTTGTTGTCCTTGGTAACGAAGAGGAAGTTAGCTCCGCCGGTCTCCTCAACGTAGGTTCTGGTAGCTGCATCCAGATACATATTCTCATCATAGCCCTGGTTGTGGGCATCTACGATAGCGTGAAGGCTCATAGCATAGTTCAGACCTGCTTTGATGTGGCCTGTTCCGTTGGGAGCCGCACGGTCGAAATCGCTGACACGGATCGTGATGGGCTTAGCGCCGCCCTTGAAGTAAGGACCAACCGGTGTACAGAAGATACGGAACTCGTACTCTTCAGCAGGCTTAACGCCGATAACCGGTCCGCTGGCAAACATAAAAGGTCTCAGATACAGGGTGGCACCGGAACCGTAGGGGGGAACGAACTCCTTGTTTGCCTCTACGACCTTGATGGCTGCCTCGATCCATTTATCCTCCGGGAATACCGGCATCTCCAGTCTGCGGCAGGAATCTGCCATACGGGATGCGTTCAGATCCGGGCGGAAGCAAACGATCTTGCCGTCCTCGGTAGTGTAGGCCTTCAGACCCTCGAAACAGCACTGTGCATACTGTAAAACACCGGCGCACTCGGAAATCTGTACAGTGGCATCTGTGGTCAGCTCTCCTTCATCCCAGGCTCCGTTTTTATAATGAGCAACAAAACGTTCTTTTGTCGGCATATAAGCAAATCCAAGATTGCCCCAGTCGATATTCATCTTCTCCATTTTTTTCAAATCCTTTCTTGTCCCATGGTAGCCATGGGCATTCCTCGTTATAAACTCCGTATTATTTTATACCCATCCGAAAGTCTCGTCAATATTTGTCAACGATTTCTTTTCCGGGTTCCCCTTCACTCTTCTATTTCCACGCAGAGGATCTCGCCGGTATCCGCATCCCGGTAGTAGAGCCAGTCTCCCACCACCTGGGGGCGATCTCCCACGATATGGCCAAACTCATCCTTGGTAAAGCATCGGGTCTGTTTCGCCAGCACCCTGCGTTCTCCTGTAAGGGGATCCAGACGGGAAATACCCATATCTCCCTCCATTTCCGCCATATAGATCTGTTCACCGGCGAAAAACAGGTAGGTCATAGGCCCTGCAAGGCGTTCCCGCTGTATCGGCGCCGGGCTTTCCAGGTTCACTCTCTCATAATAGCTGTCGGAACGACGGGCCTGCTCCACAACGGTGCAAAAGCCCTCTTTTGTAGAAAAGGTAGCCGCCTCCTTCAAAAGCTCCGGCTTCTCCCAGAAACGATCCAGGGAAAAGGGGGTCTCACTCAGAGGCTGTGCCTTGAAGGTTTCCATATGGATACTGTAAAAGGTAGAGATCTCTCTGTCAAAATCGTCGTGCATGCCGTAAAACAGCTCATCCTCTGCCCACCAGGCATCCTGGCTCAGATCCAGAAATTCGTTTTTGGCGTCCATTCCGGCACTTTTCAGATCGGACAGATCCACCCGGATCACCAGGCTGTGCTCTGTACGGGTACTGTAAAAGAGATATTTTTCCGTCAATACCATATGGTGGGGAAAGCTGCCGATGGCATCAAACACCGTCTCCTCCAGCGTCTCTATGTCCACTCTGGCGATCTGCAGCAGGTCCTGTTTCAACACATACAGGTATTTTCCCTGTCCCACACATTCTGTCCAGCGAAAGATACGGGCGTCCTCCAGAGAAAACTCTGTCACTGTCCCCTCTTCCTTATCTATGCGATAGCAGGTCTCCACAGAAGGGTGCTCTTCACTCCTTCGGGGAAAGGCCACAAGATAGTCCTCCAGCTCCACATACTGAAGCACCCCTACCCTGTCGGCGCAGGCCCTGCTGATGGCTTTCTGTTGTTTCGTCAATCCTTAATCCTCCCTGATAATTCCGTTATTTCTCTCCCTTACCAGATTCACGATATTGTGGCGGAAGGGTATCTCATATATATCTTCGTCCGCAAACACCTTACGGTTGTAGTCAAAACGACACTGCTTGATGGCTTCCCGATCATATGCTGCCTGGGTGCCGTCCGGCCAGAAAATGGTCACACTGCCATCCCGGCAAAGCTTCTGGGTATACACATGGGCAAAGGAGCCGATGGTCATCAGCAGCTTGTCCCCATTTACCAGGAATCTGTTCTCCTTCTCATCCCAGTTGATCATCACCACCGGCAGACAGCGGGCAGGATGCTGCAGCAGGTGGTTGATCCGCTCCATATCCTCCTCCGTTTCCAGCACCGGTATTTTGGTGGGCAGTTTCTCTACATCGTAGAAGTCTATTTTCTCGAAGATACGATCTACAAATTTGGGTTTTCGGAAACTGATCTTTGCCATCTCCTGCTCCGGCGCACTGCTGGTGGTTACGCAGAAGAATAACAGCCTTCCGTTTTTGTTTTCCAGACTGGTTTCCGTGAACCATATGGTACCGGGCATGGTGGCATCGATACGGCTGCAGTTCAGCAAAAACCGTTCCTTCTCCTCGTTGTATTCCACATGAAGCTCATAGCCGGGTTTCATGCCCTTAAAGGCTTCCGGCTGCTCCTTCATCTCCGGGAAGATCTCCCGATATTTGTAGCGTCCCCAATTATAAATGATTTTTACCGCTTTGGCAAAGTTTTCCCGGGTAACCTCCCCGGGTGTATGTTCGTCGTTCAAAGCCACATCCAGCTGGAAGGTGGTACGGTTTTCCAGGGGCTTAAACTTGTTTACTCTGGGGGCAGGCTCATATACCTTCAGTCTGGTATCTGCCAAAAGCTTCCGAATCGTCTCATCCTTCACGTAGATCATATTCAGAACCTTCACCAGCACATCATAGGTAAGCTTGGTGTGTACATTTTCATCCATAAGGGCGCAAACCAGCTGGGCCTTGTCACAGTTAAAGAGATCCCAGCCCACCTGATCGTGGGTATTCAGATACTCCACCACCTGGGGATTCAATGGCTTTTCCTCCAGCCGCAGACGATACCGGCTGCGAAGCATCAGCTCCCAGTTTTTCTTTTCCCGGTGTTTCCGGGCCAGACTTTGAAACAGATTGGACAAAGACCAGTCACACAGCTCCAGACTGGCCAGAATACTATTCATGGTGCGGGCCAGATCTTCGTTGTCTGTCCAGAGGCTTTTTCGATGATTTTTCAGATCCTTGTAGCGCATATCGTGCTCGATCTCATGCCAGCCTTCAAAAAGAACGGTACGCAGCTGCACCTCAAAGGTGGCGTCCACAGGCATTTTCCAGGTGCGCTCGTCGATCATTTCCAGGAGACGCTGGGGGATCTCAAAGATACCGTTGATCTTGGTAGCCTGAAATTCATTGACGGTCATAGCGTTTTGGGACCACTGGCCGTTCCGGTTGAAGGTTTTCTCCAGAATATACCGGCAGGAAGCCAGATCATCGGAATAATACAGTACCACACGGATACCGATAAGATCCTGCACCTTCTTGTCCGTCTCGCCGCAGCCGTACTCTCCGCTGTTCAGCTTCTGGGTCAGGGAGTCCGTCTCCTTTACCCGTGTAAACAGTCGATAATACAGTCCGCACTTTTTCAGCTGCTCCTCTATATTACTTTTCAGCTCCTGCAGCACCACCTGCAGGTTGACATCATCCTTTAATTCGGCAACTTCTTCTGCCGTGTATTCTTTTCTGTCGTCCATGTTACCCTCTGTTTCACCCCTGTATGGGCAATTTGTATAGTAAACCATCGTTTATAAGTATATCATATAACACTTTATCACTGCAACCCGTTGATTTTTCTCTTCTTTTCCTCCGAATTCTGTGAATAATGCTGCAAATGGCCGATTGTCAAAATCCGGCTGACCATGTATAATAGAAAAATATGTAATATAAGGAGGTTCATCCCTATGGCTGACCAATCCAATACACCCTTGCCCAAATATTATCCCAACGATCCCTGCCCCTGTCACAGCG
>CAZUBP010000121.1:0-5328 GCA_964618605.1 uncultured Lachnospiraceae bacterium
TTTTGCCGGAAAGGAACATATCTTCCGTGCCTATGAGGCAGCGGTGCAGGAACGCTACAGATTCTTCTCCTTTGGAGACGCTATGTTCATTGTTTAGAACTAATTTGATAAAAAAGGGAGGGAACAGTGTATGCCATCCTTTTATGAAATTACCTGGCTGCTTCGTCTGCTGTGGCGAAGGCTTACAGGAGGCCCTAAAAAACGTAAGCCTTTGGGGGACAAGCTGGTGGTGTCCGGTTCGCTGGAAGTGTACGGGAAACAGCTTCCCCCGGAAAACAGCGTGGCAGAGTATACCGTGGCAACCGCTGCCGGGAAGAGGATCACCTATCGATCCTTTTATCAGGGAGATATGAGCTATGGCCCCTACAGTGACTACTGCAGGGCTCACGGCTGTGCTGTATGTTCCCTCACAACGCTGGCAGCAGCCTTTGATGAGGCAAGGAAGGACAGCCGCCCGGAACTTACCATAGAAACCCTGGAAAAGGAAGTGGTAGGGGAGAGAAGCTGGTACAGGAATTATCATAAGAAACGTCCTGTTTTCCAGAGTCCCATTACCATGTACGGTATTGCTAAGGCACTGGCCCTGCTGGGGGTAAAGGCAGAGTATGTACCTGTTTTCCGGGATGCGGAGGCCAGGAGAGATATACTGGAGCATCTGCAGCAGGGAAATCCTGTGGTGATCGAAGTAGGCAGGAAAAACCTCTATACCGGAGAGGTGGACAGACGCTGGACCTATTCCTATCATACCATGATCCTCATTGGCCTGACCCGGGAGGGACAGGTGCTGGTGAACGATTCCAACGATCGTACCTGGTACACCGGTCCCCAGCGTTTTAAGCTGGCGGAGCTGGAGGATATCATGGCCTATATGTTTTCCTGTCGGAAAGAGCCGGGGGAATATTATTACTGTGGGCCGGATACCGACGGCGGCTATATCAAAATTTATGCATAAAAAGAGACAGTCACAGGATTTTCTGTAGGGAAAAGTCCATGGCTGTCTTTATTTTTACTTTCTAGCAAAGATTTCGGAGATCTTCGTAAAATTCCGGATAGGAGATCTTTACGCAATCACTGTCCTTGATGGTGGTAGTGCCCTCAGCTACAAGAGAGGCGATGGCAAAGGACATGGCAATGCGATGATCCAGATGGCTGTCAATAACAGCACCCTGTAAGGGCTTGCCGCCCCGGATGATCATGCCGTCAGCGGTTCCGGTGACATCCACGCCCATGGCGGTAAGGGAGTCTACCATGATCGTCAGACGATCGGATTCCTTTACCCGCAGTTCCTCGGCGTTGCGGATAATAGTTTCGCCTTTGGCTGTGGCCGCCAGCACGGCGATCACCGGCAGTTCATCAATAAGTGTAGGGATCAGGTCTCCCTCAATAACGGTGCCGTGAAGCCCCGGCGTATAGCGAATAAGAAGATCAGCAGCCTTTTCACCGGCCTGTTCCCGGATATTGGTACAGGTCACATCGGCGCCCATGGCCTTTACCACACGGAGAATACCGTCTCTGGTAGGATTAATGCCCACATGGAGGAGCTGTACCTCCGAGCCGGGCACCATCAGAGCAGCACAGATAAAGTAGGCGGCTGAGGAAATGTCTCCCGGTACCTGGATCTTCTGTCCCTGCAACCGGGGATTGGGCCATATGGTGGCTGTATTTCCCTGGGAGGTTACTTTGGCACCGAAGGAGGCCAGCATCAGTTCGGAATGATTGCGGGAGAGCGCCGGTTCCGTAACGGAAACAGGCCCATCACTGTAAAGACCTGCCAGCAGCACACAGGATTTTACCTGGGCAGAGGCTACAGGTGAAGTATAGTGAATGGCTTTAAGCTCGTGGCCCTGAATAGTCAGGGGAGCGCAGTCATTGCCAAGATCGCTGGTAATATCGGCCCCCATCATGGTCAAAGGCTTGATAATGCGTCCCATGGGACGTTTGCAGATGGAAGCGTCTCCTATAAGGTGGCTGGTAAAATTCTGACCCGCCAGAATACCGGAGATCAGACGGGTAGTGGTGCCGCTGTTGCCGGTATCCAGTGTTTCCACAGGGGCCTTCAGACCGTGAAGTCCCTTGCCGTGGATGTACAGCACCTGATCCTTCTCCTCGATCTCAATGCCCATTTTGCGGAAGCAGGAGATGGTGGAAAGGCAATCAGCGCTTTTTAAAAAATGGGTAACCTCTGTAACGCCTTCAGAAAGGGCACCGAACATAACGCTGCGGTGGGAGATGGATTTATCTCCGGGAACGGAAACGGTTCCCTTTAAAGGCTTTTTGCAGGGTGTAAATTCCATAATAATGTCCTCCGGGTCTAATATCTGATGTATACGTTGTAATTCTTGGCACGCAGGATCTCAATAGCCTGTTCCATGGCATCCTCAGCGTAAAATTCGATTTCCAGAGCGCCTTCGGAGAAGGTACGGTTGTGAATAATGCCGATATTTTTGATGTTTACGCCACGGAGAGCCAGAAGGAAGGTAATGGTAGCGATACCGCCGGCCTCATCATACAGATCGCAGGTGAAGGCGTATTTTTTCTTGATGGGTCCGGAGGATACATCCCCGAAGGAGTTGCGGTATTCTCTGGATTCCTCAAACATGGTATAGATACCGGGGCAGTTTTCCTCCAGCACTCTGGCCTTGGCATCCTGGAGCATGGCGATGTAATCGTCGATAACCTCTACAATATTTTCGCCGTTTTCCTGACAGATATTCTGCCACATTTCCGGAGAGGAAGAGGCGATACGGGTAATATCCTTAAAGCCTCCTGCGGCGATCATCTTCATATGCTGATCCGGATCATCCAGCTTCTTTACCTCATTTACCAGTGTAGCGGCAATCACATGGGGCAGATGAGAGATGACAGCGGTAGTATAGTCATGATCCTTGGCGGTCATGGTCAGAGGAATACCGCCGATGGATTTTACCAGATTGATAAAGTCCTCCAGACGCTGGGGATCTACGCCCTCGCCGGGAGTAAGAATATAGTAGGAATTCTCCACCAGAAGATCCGTTGCATGGGCATAACCGGTCTTTTCGGAACCGGCCATGGGATGACCGCCGATAAAGCAGGCGTCCATACCCTTTTCGGTAATCGCCTTGTGAATGGGCGTCTTAACGCTGCCCACATCTGTCAGGATGCAGTTGGGACGCATAACTTCTTTCAGAAAATCCAGATATTTGATGTTGCTTTCCACCGGTGCGCACATAAAGATGTAGTCGCAGGCACCGAAGAAGGTGTCATCCTTCGTACAGATAATGTCTACAACACCGTCCTGCTTGGCCATTTCCAGGGAATCTCTGGTACGGGAATATGCCATGATCCTGCAGTCCGGATGAAATTTGCGTAAAGATTTGGCGATGGAACCGCCGATGAGACCGAAGCCGATAAAGCCTACTGTTAAATTTTCCATAGTAAAGGTATCCTCTCGTTTTCTATGAGTGTATTTAAAATTTCTATTATTACAAAAGTATACACAAATGTATAAACATAACCTCTAGCATTGTAAAACAGCCCCATGTAAATGTCAATATTTAATACGTTAAAGTATCAAAGATGATAGAAAAGAAAACTTTTTCGCTGAAATTGATAAGTGCACTATATTTATTAAGTTTTCTAATAAAATTGCACAAATTGAACAAATTGCTTGATATATTTGAAGAAAATTAGTAAAATATGACTATATTATTTATGGGAGGGTTTCACTATGGACATTTACAGATCAGACAAGATTAGAAACGTAGTACTTCTTGGTCATGGTGGTGCTGGTAAGACAACCCTGACCGAGGCCATGGCATATATTTCCGGTATTACCAGTCGTCTTGGCAAGGTTACAGAAGGAAATACCGTGAGTGACTATGATAAAGAAGAGATCAAACGCGGCTTCTCTATTTCCACATCCCTGGTTCCGATTGAATGGCACGGATGCAAGATCAATATTTTGGATACACCTGGTTTCTTTGATTTCGTAGGTGAGGTGGAAGAGGCAGTAGCTGCTGCCGATGCCGCTGTTATCGTAGTTAACGGAAAGTCCGGTGTGCAGGTAGGTACACAGAAGGCCTGGGATCTTTGTGAAAAGTACAATCTTCCCCGTATGATGTTTGTAACCGGTATGGATATTGATAATGTCAGCTTCCGCAAGGCGGTAGAGGATCTGACAGAGCTGTATGGAAAGAAGATCGCTCCCTTCCATATGCCTATCCGTGGCAATGAGGAGTTTATCGGCTACGTCAATGTGGTAAAGGGCAAGGGTCGTAAATTCCTGGCCAAGGACGTTCACGAGGAATGTCCGATTCCGGATTACTGTGAAGAATATTATGAGAAATATAAAGAGATCCTGATGGAATCCGTTGCTGAGACCAGCGAGGAATTCATGGATCGTTACTTTGGCGGTGAGGAGTTCTCCGAGAGCGAGATCATGATGGCTGCCTCCATGAATGTTGCAGACGGCTCCATCGTTCCCGTAAGTATGGGTGCCCCCAATATCCTTTACGGCGTTACCAATCTGCTGGATGATATCGTAGATTTCCTGCCGGATCCCACCAAGAAGGAACGCAAGGGTATGCTGAAGGATACCGGCGAGCTGTTCCATGCCGATTATGATTTTGCCAAGGGTAAATCCGCACTGGTATTCAAGACCATCGTAGATCCCTTTATCGGTAAATATTCTCTTATCAAGGTTTGCTCCGGTGTATTAAAAACCAATGATACCCTGTACAATGCCGTACAGGAAAAGGAAGAGCGTATCGGAAAGCTGTATGTACTGGAGGGCGGCAAGCCTGTAGAGGTTCCGGAGCTTTTTGCCGGTGATATCGGCGCTCTGGCCAAGCTGGAAGCAAAGACCGGCGATACCCTGTGTGTAAAGGCAAAACCGGTTCTTTATGCTAAACCCAGTGTGTCCGTTCCCTATACCTGCATGCGCTATAAGGTACCCAACAAGAACGAGGTAGACAAGGCTGCTCAGGCATTAGGCAAGCTGGCTATGGAGGATCAGACCCTTCGTTTGGTGAATGATTCCGCCAATCGTCAGACTCTGATCTATGGTATCGGCGATCAGCAGCTGGATATCGTTCTCAGCAAGCTGAAAGAAAGATACAAAGTAGAAATAGAGATGATCAAGCCCAAGGTAGCCTTCCGTGAAACCATCCGCAAGAATTCCGATGTGGATGCCAAGTACAAGAAGCAGTCCGGCGGCCATGGCCAGTATGGTCATGTAAAGATGCGCTTCTCACCCTCAGGTGACCTGGATACACCCTTCACCTTTGCTCAGGAGGTTGTAGGCGGCGCAGTTCCCAAGAACTACTTCCCGGCTGTAGAGAAGGGCTTACA
>CAZUBP010000122.1:0-5286 GCA_964618605.1 uncultured Lachnospiraceae bacterium
CCCCTTCATCTGTTCTGCCAGCTCGTGGAACTGGCTGTAGTCTTCTACTTCCATTACTGAAGGCAGACGGACTGGCCCTTGGCAAAGGTGTGCTGATCTGTCAGACTTTGGAAGAGGCAAAAGAGGGTGTTAAATCCATTATGGAGGATAAGAAGTTCGGTACAGCCGGCAACCAGATGGTAGTGGAAGAGTTTATGACCGGCCGTGAGGTTTCCGTGCTTTCCTTCGTAGACGGCAAGATCGTAAAAACCATGACCTCCGCCCAGGATCACAAGAGGGCAAAGGATGGCGACGAGGGATTGAATACCGGTGGTATGGGTAATTTCTCCCCCAGCCCCTTCTTTACAGAGGAGATCGACGACTTCTGTCAGAAATATATTTTCCAGCCTACGGTAGATGCTATGGCAGCAGAGGGCCGGGAGTTTAAGGGCATTATTTTCTTTGGCTTGATGCTTACCGAGGACGGCCCCAAGGTACTGGAGTACAATGCCCGGTTTGGTGATCCAGAGGCCCAGGTAGTGCTGCCCCGGATGAAGAACGATATTCTGGATGTGTTCAATGCCTGTATCGACGGCACTTTGGATCAGATCGATCTGGAATTTGAGGACAATGCCTGTGTATGTGTGGTACTGGCTTCCGACGGTTATCCCGTTTCCTACGAAAAGGGCTATGAGATCCGTGGACTGGACAATTTTAAGGATAAAGAGGGCTATTATTGCTTCCATGCCGGCAGCACCTTTAAAGATGGCAAGATCGTGACCAACGGCGGCCGTGTGCTTGGCGTTACCGCCCTGGGCAAGGATCTGGTGGAGGCGAGAGCCAACGCCTACAAGGCTGTGGACTGGGTCGACTTTGACAATAAATATTATCGTCATGATATCGGCAAGGCCATTGACGAGGCAAAATAAGAGATAGTTATGTGAGACTGCGCTTTCTGAAAAAGGAGAGCGCAGTTTTTTTGTCGTAGAATTTTTCCGGGGATACAAGTTGCCAAAGAGAGAAGAATATGATATAAAGATACAACTTAAATGACAAAGAAAGGATACATCATGACGGATATTATAGTTGAGGCAGTGTTGGATGCCCTGAAGGCTTTTCCCTTTTTGTTCATAGCGTACCTGCTTATTGAGTACATAGAACATAATATGAAGAAGATCCCTCTGGAAAAGCTGCTGAAGAGAAAGAAAACCAGTGTCTGTGCAGGTGCATTGTTGGGGGTGATCCCCCAGTGCGGTTTTTCCGTAACCGCCTCCAATTTTTATGCCGCCGGACTTATATCCGGGGGAACCCTTCTGGCAGTTTTTCTGGCTACCAGTGATGAGGCGGTGCCCGTCCTTATGGCGAGGCCGGAGCTGTGGCCGATCATGGGCTGTATTCTGGTGTTAAAGGTGATCATTGCCATTTGCGGCGGTTTTCTCCTGGATAGTCTCTGGAAAAATAAAGAGAAAAAGCCCAAATTTGAGACGGTATGCGATCATTGTCACTGCGAGAGCAGCAAAAACATTATAAAACCGGCTTTTTTGCACACCCTGAAAATGTTTGGCTTTATCCTGGTGCTGAATCTTTTGCTGGGGGTATTGCTGGAGTATTGCAGCGATGCTCTTTTACAGGCACTGTTTCTGCATGGCAGTGTGTTCCAGCCCTTTGTGGCGGCGCTGTTTGGCCTGATCCCCAACTGTGCCCCTTCTGTAGCCCTGACACAGCTGTATATACAGCAGCAGATTTCCTTTGGCGCACTGGTAGCCGGCCTTTGCTCCGGCGCCGGTATGGGTATGGCTGTGCTTTTCAGAATGAACAAGGATAAAAAGGAAAATATACAGATATTGGCGGCACTGTACGGCATTGCTGTGCTGGCGGGAATGCTTATTAATGGGATTGTATGACTTCACAGTATTAACGTATGAGCTTGCCCCTTGTATAGGCAGCTTTTATAATGAAGAAAACGTGACTTTACCTATAGAAAAGAGAGGGATTGAACCATGCGGATTTGTGCTTATGAAGTGAGAGAAGATGAGAAAAAAGATTTCGCCGAAATGGCGAAAAAGCTGCAGGTGGAGGTGGAACTGCATGCAGAGGTTCCCGGACCGGATACTGCAGAGCTGGCCAGAGGCTGTGCCGGTGTAACCATGCTGGGAATGGGCAAGATCGATAAGGCCCTTCTGGATCAGTGGAAGGACATGGGGGTTACCTGTATTTCCACCCGTACCATCGGCGTGAACCATATTGATGTGGCATATGCAAAAGAGCTGGGTATTTCGGTGTGCAATGCCTCCTATCCCCCCTCAGGCGTAGCAGAATTTACGATCATGATGATGCTGATGTGCCTGAGAAATTATAAGCAGTCTCTGTGGAGAGGACAGGTGAACGATTTCTCTCTTAACGGTCTCCAGGGAAAAGAGCTGGGAAGCCTTACGGTAGGTGTTATCGGTACAGGAAAGATCGGTGCCCAGGTGATCCAGTGCCTTTCCGGCTTCGGCAGCCGCATCCTGGCCTATGATATGTATCCCAACGCTGCTTTGAAGGATACGGTAACCTATGTTGGACTGGATGAGCTGTATGCCCAGGCGGATCTGATCACCCTCCATACCCCTCTTTTTGACAGCACCTATCATATGATCGATGAGACGGCTATCGGCAAAATGAAGGAAGGCGTGGTGATCGTAAACTGTGCCCGTGGCGAACTGATGGATACTCAGGCTCTGATCGAGGGCATTGAGAGCGGCAAGATCGGTGGCCTTGGCCTGGACGTTGTGGAAGGTGAGAGCGGTATCACCCATGAGGATCATCGTATCGATATTCTCAGCAACCAGCAGATGGCCTATCTGCGTCAGTTTAGAAATGTAACCATGACCCCCCATATGGCATTTTACACAGATGTAGCTGTAAGCCATATGGTACAGTGCGGTGTGGAAGGCCTGGTGGAAATGACCGCCAAAGGTGAATATCCCACCATGCTGTAATCGTCAACAACGATAGAATATTTATGAGCCCTGCAAATTGTTTGCAGGGCTTTTTTTCCGGGGCATACTTTCCTTTACAATTTGTGCTGTCTGTGTTATCTTACATATAACAGTTGTAAACAAAAGAAAGCCGGTGAAATTATGTATCTGGAATTTATTGAGATTGATTTTAACAGCGAAGAGGCCATCTATATGCAGCTTCGCAATCAGATTATCTGGGCGATTGCCACGAACGGTATTCATGAGGGAGAGACGTTACCCTCGGTGAGACAACTGGCAGACAGGATCGGCATCAACATGCATACGGTGAATAAGGCATATACTGTGCTGAAGCAGGAGGGCCTTCTCACCATAGACCGCCGCAAGGGGGCTGTGGTGCGTATTGATGCGGATAAATTATTCGCCAAGGAGGAGCTTCGTTCTGATTTGAAATATGTGCTGGCCAAGGCCTTCTGCAAGAATATTTCCAAGGATGAAGTGCACAAGATGGTGGATGAGATTTATGACGAATATAAGTAAGGAGAGCAATATGCAGGAAAAATATACGGAATCAGCAAAAAAATCCCTGGAACTGGCCAAAAAAGCAGCCAAAGCCTGGGGACAGGAGGCTCTGGGAACAGAGCACATTTTGCTGGGCCTGATGGAGGAGCCAACAGGCACTGCCGGTAAGATATTAAAGGAAGCCCAGGCCACGCCGGAGAAGCTGAAGGAGCTTTTGGGTAAGCTGGTTTATGGGGATACCGTAGAGAAATCCGACAGAAAAAAGGTGGAGTATACCCCCAGAGCAGCCTATGTGCTGGAAAATGCCCGGGAGGAGGCCTTAAGCTTTCGCCAGGAGCTGGTGGGAACGGACCATATCCTTCTGGCACTGATCAAAGAGACAGATTGCGTGGCAACAAGACTTTTGTATACCATGGGCATCAATCTCCAGAAGCTGTACATTGATATTCTGACAGCTATGGGTATGGATGCATCTGAGGCAAAAGAAGAGCTGCAGGCTATGAGAAACAGCGGTGAAGAAGGGGGCGGAAGTACCCCTATGCTGGACAAATACAGCCGGGATCTCACCCGTATGGCAGCAACGGGTAAGCTGGATCCGGTGATCGGTCGGGAGAGGGAGATCAGTCGGATCATCCAGATCCTGAGCCGACGCACCAAGAACAATCCCTGCCTTATCGGTGAACCGGGAGTGGGTAAGACAGCTATTGTGGAGGGCCTTGCCCAGCGTATCGTGGAAGGCCTTGTTCCCGATACCATTTCCGGAAAAAGAGTCGTGGTACTGGATCTGTCGGCTATGGTTGCCGGCAGCAAATACCGTGGAGAGTTTGAAGAACGCATTAAACGGGTGATCGCCGAGGTAATGGACCATCCGGGTATTTTGCTGTTTATCGATGAGCTGCATACCATTATCGGTGCCGGTGGCGCAGAAGGGGCTATGGATGCCTCCAATATTCTGAAACCCTCCCTTTCCCGTGGAGAGATCCAGATCATCGGTGCCACTACTATTACCGAGTATCGCAAATATATTGAAAAGGATACAGCACTGGAACGGCGTTTTCAGCCGGTGACGGTGGAGGAACCCACAGAGGAGGAAACGCTGGAGATCCTTAAAGGCCTCCGGCCTTATTACGAAAAGCACCATCAGGTGGAGATCACAGACGATGCCCTGGAGGCAGCTGTGCATATGTCTGTTCGGTATCTTAACGATCGCTTCCTTCCGGATAAGGCCATAGATCTTATTGATGAAGCGGCGGCAAAGGTACGTCTCAATGGGGTGAAGATTCCCAGTGGGTTAAAGGATGCAGAGAACGAGCTGTATCATCTGGCCGCTGACAAGGAAGAGGCCATTGTACAGAACGATTTTGAACTGGCCAGAAAGATCCAGGCAGAGGAAAAGGCGCTGCAGGAGCGGATGCAGAAGCTGCAGAAGCGCTATGCCAGAGCCAACAGTGGTCAGAAACTCAAAGTAGATGAAGAGTGTGTGGCAGAGGTCGTCTCCGAATGGACCAGGATCCCGCTGCAGCAGATCACAGAACAGGAGTCCAGACGCTTACTGCGCATGGAAAGTATTCTCCACAAACGGGTGATCGGACAGTCCGAGGCTGTAGAGTCTGTGGCCAGAGCCATTCGCCGGGGACGTACCGGTCTCAAGGATCCCAGACGTCCTATCGGATCCTTTATGTTTTTAGGACCTACAGGTGTAGGAAAGACGGAGCTTTCCAAGGCTGTGGCCGAGGCTGTATTCGGCTCCGAAAAGGCCATGATCCGTGTAGATATGTCGGAATATATGGAGAAACACAGTGTATCCAAGTTGATCGGATCCCCG
>CAZUBP010000123.1:0-5225 GCA_964618605.1 uncultured Lachnospiraceae bacterium
TTCAGAAAAAACTTTCAGGGGGAAACTAATATATGTTTGAACAGAATTTAGGAAAAGTTATCCCGGTAGGCCGTCTTGGCCTGGTTGTTCTCGACAGCTGCACCGAGCTTGGCAAAAAGGTGGATGAGCAGCTGGTAAAATGGAGAGAGAACCGCTGTCACGAGTTAAACGATCATCCCGCCACCATGGATTACGTGCGGGAAAGCTATATCGTCCCTGCCAAAACCTCCCGTTTTGGTTCCGGCGAGGGCAAGGCCACCCTTATGGATTCCGTAAGAGGCAACGACCTGTATATCCTTGTGGATGTGTGCAACAACAGCCTTTCCTACAATATTGCAGGAAAGCTGAGCTACATGTCTCCCGATGAGCATTACCAGGATCTGAAGCGTGTGATCGCTTCCGTAGCGGGAAAAGCCCGCCGTATCAACGTAATCATGCCCTTCCTTTACGAGGGACGTCAGCACAAGCGTACCGGCAGAGAATCCCTGGACTGCGCTATCATGCTTCATGAATTAAACAGCATGGGCGTGGACAACATCATTACCTTCGATGCCCACGATCCCCGGGTACAGAACGCCATTCCCATGGGCGGTTTTGAGACGGTACAGCCCACCTATCAGTTTATCAAGGGTCTGCTGAACCATGTGCCGGATCTGCAGCTGGATACGGATCACTTCATGGTGATCAGCCCGGATGAGGGCGCCACCGCCAGAGCCATCTATATGGCCAACAACCTGGGTGTGGATATGGGTATGTTCTACAAGCGTAGGGATTATTCCCGCATCGTCAACGGCAGAAATCCCATTGTGGCCCACGAATTTCTGGGCAGCGACGTTACCGGCAAGGATCTTCTGATCATTGACGATATGATCTCCTCCGGTGACAGTATGCTGGATGTAGCCAGAGGTCTGAAGAACCGTGGTGCCAGAAAGATCTTCATGTGTTCCACCTTCGGTCTTTTCACCAACGGTCTGAAGAAGTTCGATCAGGCCTACGAGCAGGGATTGTTTGACCGGATCCTCACCACCAACCTGATCTATCAGTCTCCGGAGCTTCTTTCCCGGGAATACTATATCAACTGCGATATGGCCAAATATATTGCCTATATTATTGAGCATCTGAATCACGACGCCTCCATCTCCAGCCTGTTAAATCCGGTGGATCGTATTCAGAACATTCTGACCCGTTACAAGAATCACGAGCTTTAATCGGTTTCAGCCCTGTTTTGCAGGGTTGTCCTTCAAAAAAAGAGAGAAATGCAAGTTATCCTGCATTTCTCTCTTTTTTTATCCTCCCTTTTCTGTCAGACTCTCTCTTTCATGAGATCCTCCATCAAAACAAGGCTTTTCTTCTGTACTGTTTCTTTTACGTTGATAATACGCTGGTTCTCAGAGCCCCGGAAACGGATACGAAGGTTCTTTTTCTCCTCCCGGAACCTGCCGTCCACCAGCACATCGATCTCCCGCAGAATGGCCTTTGTGGTCTCTCCGCAGTTTCCCCGGCTGTCTCCCATCAGCTCCTCCAGCGTGAAGCCGGTGTATATCCAGATGGTCTTTTGGGGCAGCTTTTCCCGAACCTTTTTCACCAGCTCCAGCACTCCCGGCTGATTTTCCGGTTCCATAGGTTCTCCTCCCAGAATGGTCAGCCCGGCGATATAGTCGGGGGCCAGCGCCGCCAGCAGGCCCTCCTCCACCTCAGGGGTAAAGGGTTCCCCGTAGGTAAAGTCCCAGGTCTGGGTACTGAAGCAATTCTTACAGTGGTTTCGGCAGCCGGATACAAAAAGGGATACCCGGACGCCCACACCGTTTTCTATACTGAATTCCTTAATATTTCCGTAGTACATACTCGTCTCCCGGATCTTACAGGTGCAGTACTCGTTCCTTGATCTCCTGGGTACGTCCCTGGTTCCAGAACTGGGTACCGATATAACCGCAGGTACGACGGGCCACATTTAACTTGGCCTGATCTGTATTGCCGCAGTTGGGGCAGCGCCAGATCAGCTTACCGTCTTTATCTTCCTTGATCTCGATCTCACCGTCATAGCCGGAGCACTGACAGTAGTCGCTCTTGGTATTCAGCTCAGCGCACATAATGTTGTCATAGATAAACTGCATAACAGCGATAACGGCATCCAGATTATCCTTCATATCCGGCACCTCTACATAGCTGATAGCGCCGCCGGGAGAAAGGGCCTGGAACTGAGACTCGAATTTCAGCTTCTTGAAGGCGTCGATCTCTTCCGTTACATGTACGTGATAGCTGTTGGTGATATAGTTCTTGTCAGTAACACCCTCAATGATGCCGAATCTCTTCTGCAGACATTTGGAGAACTTGTAGGTTGTGGACTCCAGGGGTGTGCCGTAAAGACTGAAATCGATATTTTCTTCTTCTCTCCACTTCTTGCAGGCATCGTTCATATGCTGCATGATCTCCACTGCAAAGGGTGTGGCAGAGGGATCTGTATGGGATTTACCTGTCATGTAGCGAACGCATTCGCAGAGACCGGCATAGCCCAGAGAAATGGTGGAATATCCGCCATAGAGCAGCTTATCGATGGTCTCGCCCTTTTTCAGGCGGGCCAGAGCGCCGTACTGCCAGAGGATCGGAGCTACATCGGAGGGTGTGCCCAGCAATCTTCTGTGGCGACACATCAGTGCCTCCTTGCACAGATCCAGTCTCTCATCAAAGATCTCCCAGAAGCGAGTCATATCTCTGCCGGAGCTGCAGGCAACGTCCACCAAATTCAGGGTAACAACACCCTGGTTGAAACGGCCGTAGTATTTCGGCTTGCCGTTTTCATCCAGATAAGGTGTCAAAAAACTTCGGCAGCCCATGCAGGTGTAGCAATGGCCATCCCCGTTGGCATCTACCTTCAGCTGTTTCATAATCTTTTCGGAAATATAGTCGGGAACCATACGCTTGGAGGTACATTCTGCAGCCAGCTTGGTCAGCTCCCAGTACTTGCTGCCTTCCCGTACATTGTCCTCCTCCAGAACATAGATCAGCTTGGGGAACGCCGGGGTGATATACACACCCTTCTCGTTCTTGATACCCTTGATACGCTGACGCAGTACCTCTTCGGTGATGAGCGCCAGGTCATCTCTCAGCTGGCCTTCCTCTACCTCGTTCAGATACATAAAGATGGTGATAAAGGGTGCCTGTCCGTTGGTGGTCATAAGGGTGATTACCTGATACTGGATCATCTGTACGCCCTGCTCTACCTCCTTGCGGAGACGCATCTCTGCTACTTCGTCCATGGTTTTCTCGGTAGCCTCAATACCGGCTGCCTCAAACTCTACCCGAACAGCCTTTCTGTACTTCTCACGGCTGATCTGTACAAAGGGAGCCAGATGAGCCAGAGAAATACTCTGTCCGCCATACTGGGAGCTGGCGATCTGGGCAATGCTCTGGGTAGCGATATTGCAGGCTGTGGAAAAGCTGTGGGGCTTCTCGATCATAGTCTCGCTGATAACGGTACCGTTCTGCAGCATATCCTCCAGATTTACCAGACAGCAGTTGTGCATATGCTGAGCGAAATAATCGGCATCATGGAAATGGATGATACCCAGCTCGTGAGCCTCCACGATCTCCGGGGGCAGTAACAGACGGCGGGTGATATCCTTGCTCACCTCTCCGGCCATATAGTCACGCTGTACGCTGTTTACGATGGGGTTCTTGTTGGAGTTTTCCTGTTTTACTTCCTCGTTGTTGCACTCGATCAGACTCATGATCTGCTCGTCAGTGGAGTTGGACTTACGCACCAGCTCTCTCTTGTAACGATAGGTAATGTATTTTCTGGCCACAGAAAAGGCACGGAAATTCATGATCTGATCCTCTACCAGATCCTGGATCTCCTCCACACCCAGGGAACGGGTACGGGATGCACAGATCTTTTCCACGGTGGCTGTCAGCTGGTCCATTTCCCAGTCGGACAGACGCTCATTCTCAATAACCTCTTTATTGGCTTTTTCTACCGCATTACGAATCTTGCGGGGATCAAATACGACTTCCTCTCCGCTTCGCTTAATAATTTTCATAACATATTCTCCTGCTCTTTTCGTTTTCTTGTAAGTGTTCTCTCTTTCCCAACACAACATTTGGTGCTGTGCACATCAAAATATACTACATCTAGTGGTTATAATCAACCATAAAAAACAAGATCTTGTATTTTTGTCGAAACGCACAAATTTGGGCGGTCTAATTTATCCCTTTTTTTCACAAGTTTTTTACCGTTGCTCACAAAGCTTAACAAACGCTAAAAAAGGGCGGTGGATTTTGACCACATCGCCCTTTTTTTGCTTATGCATCCTGCTGTACCAGAAAGCCCTTCTGCTGCAGTACCTCCTGCACCTCATCCAGGGTTTTCTCGTTATCGGCAGAAACCGTATGATAATGATAATTTCCGGTAATATTTTTTAACGGACTGGATTTTCCACTGTTGATGTCATCCATAAACTGTTTCACCTTTTTTCGGGAGGTGATGTTTAGGGGGGCCTCCATGGTGCCATAGATCTTGTGATGCACCATGACATTGAGAACCTCTGCTCCCAGATCCACAATGGCGCACAGCTCTTCTTCCATCTGCTCGTCGGTGTGGCTGACCTTGAATACCCGGGTAACCTTTCCCGGCTTCGTCAGTATATAGCCTCTGTTGGTAGACAATATATCATACCCCGCCGCCCGGATCAGTGCCACGTCCTGTACGATCACCTGACGGCTGACGTTATGGGACTTTGCCAGATCTCTGGCCGGTATCGGCTTTACTGCTTTTTCAAGAGTCCGTATAATCTCCTGTCTTCTGTCTGCCCCTGTCATAACCTATCGCTCCTTGCGCCTTTCATCCTACACAGTATACCATCTCGACTCCGTCTCGATGATTCATCATTATATCACATTATAAATCCAGTTTTAAATCATTTTCTTTGATCCAGCCCATCTTGCGCAGTATTTCGCAGAAAACAAAGCTGAGCACAGCGGGAAGGATAAAGCACACCAGTACAAGGCCAACCCAGTCAAAGGCGGTAATGGCTGTCTTTGTGCCTGCGGCAATATCTGCCACCCAACCGGTGTACACACCGATCTGGCCGACCAGACCGCAGGTACCCATACCGGAGGATACGGCAGCACCGTTCATCTGCAGTTTAAAAATACAGGTGGCAACAGGGCCGGTAATGGCAGAAGCCACGATAGGGGGCAGCCATACCTTGGGATTTTTTACGATATTG
>CAZUBP010000124.1:0-5189 GCA_964618605.1 uncultured Lachnospiraceae bacterium
CCGAATTCAGGGAACCACAGATGTGGCTTTCACTGTACTGGATGTACTGGGCTATCTGGATGAGATCCCCGTATGTGTAGGCTATGAGATCGACGGCCAGGTTACCAAGGAATTCCCGGTTACCTGTAAGCTGAAAAACGCCAAACCGGTATATGAGACACTGCCGGGCTGGAAATGCGATATCCGTGGCATTAAGACCTACGAGGAACTGCCGGAGAACTGCCGGAAGTATATCGAATTTGTGGAGAAGGAGATCGGCTTCCCCATCACTATGGTATCCAACGGACCGAAGAGAGAGGACATTATTGCCAGAAAATCTGCTTTAAAATAAATAGAAGAATAAAAAGAAGAAAGGACAGATAAAATGTCAGAAGTATACGTATCAGATGCAGTAAAATATGTAGGTGTGGACGATAAAACCATCGATCTGTTTGAGAGCCAGTACGTGGTTCCCAACGGTGTGTCCTACAATTCCTACGTGATCATGGACGAGAAGATCGCCATTATGGACACAGTAGATAAAAGAGCTACAGATCAGTGGCTGATCAATCTGGAAAATACTCTGGAGGGACGTACACCGGATTATCTGGTGGTACAGCATATGGAGCCGGATCATGCCGGCAGCATCAAGGTGCTGGTTGATAAATATCCCACCATGCAGGTAGTAGCTAATGTTAAGACCTTCAATATGATGGAGCAGTTCTTTACCATGGATTTGACAGACCGCAAGGTAACGGTTAAGGAGATGGACACTCTGAGTCTGGGCAGCCATACCCTGACCTTCGTTATGGCACCTATGGTACACTGGCCGGAGGTTATGGTGACATACGAGTCCTCTGAAAAGATCCTGTTCGCTGCAGATGGCTTCGGTAAATTCGGTGCTCTGGATGCAGATGAGGACTGGACCTGTGAGGCCAGAAGATATTTCATCAATATCGTAGGTAAATATGGTGCTCAGGTGCAGGCTCTTCTGAAGAAAGCCGCTACTCTGGATATCGCTATGATCTGCCCCCTTCACGGACCCATTCTGAAGGAGAATCTGGGTTATTATCTGGAGAAATACGATACCTGGTCAAGCTACAGACCGGAGGATAAGGGTATCATGATCGCCTATGCTTCTATTCACGGCAACACAAGAGCCGCTGTGGAAGAGTTTGCAGCTATGCTTCAGGAAAAGGGCGCTGAGAAGGTAGTTGTAGCTGATCTGGCTCGTGCCGATATGGCAGAGGCCGTTGAGGATTCCTACCGTTATGACCGTCTGGTTGTGGCATGCCCCACCTACGATGGTTCCCTCTTCCCCTGCATGGAAGATTTCCTGTATCATCTGAAGATCAAAAACTTCCAGAACCGCAAAGTGGGTATTATCGAAAACGGCAGCTGGGCACCCCAGTCCGGCAAGCTGATGACAGCTTACTTTGAGGGAATGAAGAATATTACCCTGGTTGAGCCCAAGGTTACCATTAAATCCTCTCTGAAAGAGGACAGCAGAAAGGCTCTGGAAGCACTGGCAGAGGCCATGGTGCAGGCCTAACCCCATGTTCTGGAGAAAATATACTACGCTGGCTGCCGGCGCCGAGGTGGAAAACCCGAAGGCCGACTACAAAGGAGCACGAAGGCTGGGAAAATACCGGCTGGGTACCCTGGCGATCTATCAGCCGGATGGGAAATATCTTCCCTACAGGGCGATAGTTTCTGTCAAGCAGGATACAGGTACCACACACGTTACAGGGTGCTGTATCGGTTGCCTGCCGGTGGACAGGCTGGTGATCCGCACAAAGGAGGAAAAGCCCTTTGTATTCGAATTTGATTCGGAAAAGATGGCAGCAGAGGCATTGAGCATTGTTCAGGCCGGAATGCAAGGTAACAGTAGATAAAGATAAAGGGAACAGACTTTGATGAAGCCTGTTCCCTTTTTGTATAGGGCGTTTATTCTGTCACAAAGACCATACCCCGGTTTGGAGGCAGCTGTACCACCAGGTGTCCGTTTTCCAGACGGAAATGCACCTCTCCGACGCCGGAGAGAAGAGGACGGGCGCCGCTGGCAGCTACAGGGAGAGGGATCCACAGCTCTGCCGGCTGGTCATCGTTGTTCAGGGCGGTGATCACGGCCTTACCCTGGTGAATGCGGGCGAAGCTGTACTGCCGGTTGGTCAGGGTCAGCTCCTTGTATTCCCCGTAGGAGAGGGCGGGCTGCTCCTTATGCAGCTGTCCCAGCTGTGCGATGAGGGCAGTAACCGGATTGGCGGTTATGGCATCCGGGAAGTCTGCCAATTCCAGACAGGGACGGAGATTCCAGTCGGAGCCCTGCTGCTTTTCTCCCTCTATGGCGAATTCGGAGCCATAATAGAGAGAGGGAATGCCCGGCAGGGTATAAGCCAGTGTCATAACGTTGTAAATATGTTCTTTATTATTAAGCTTGGATATGATCCGGGCCACATCGTGGTTATCCACAAAGGTATACAGCTTTACCTGACCGCAGATACCCAGAAGGCGGCGCACAGAATGGGCGATCTCAAAGTAATTGTGATCGTTATGCCCGGAGAAAAGTCCCTTGTGCAGCTCATAATTGGTAACGGAATGGAGCATCTGTCCATTGGCCCAGCGGCTGTAGTCCCCGTGGATCACTTCTCCCATCAGCCAGAATTCCGGCTTCAGGCTGTCGCAGACCCCTCGAAGCTGACGCATAAACTCATGCTCCAGCACATCTGCAGCATCCAGGCGGATGCCGTCTATATCAAACTCAGAAACCCAGAAACGAACCGTATCAAAGTGGTAATCCCGAACCTCCTGGTTCCACAGATTCAGCTTAGCCAGCAGATTGTAGCCACCCCAGTTGTCGTAGGAGAATCCGTCGTTGTACTCCGTATTGTTCCAGAAATTTACGTTGCAGTACCAGTGCAGATAGGAAGAGGATTCCCGATGCTGCAGCAGGTCCTGAAAGGCGAAGAAGCTGCGGCCGGTGTGGTTGAAAACACCATCCACGATCACCTTCAGTCCCAGGTCGTGGCAGTAGCGGACGTAGTCCTTAAATTCCTCATTGGTACCCAGACGCCGGTCCACCAGACGGTAATCGGTGGTTTCGTAGCCGTGTCCTTCCGATTGAAATAAGGGGCCGATATAAATGGCGGTACAGCCGATCTCCTCAGCGTGTTTAGCCCAGGCTTTCAGCTTACCAAAATGATGACCCTCCTCACCGTGATTCTCATGAGGGCAGCCACAGAGACCTAAAGGATAAATGTGATAAAAAACAGCGGTATCATACCATGCCATAGACAATGTAACTGCGTAATGCAGCATCTCCTTTCATAACTTATATACCAATCGGTATACAAGCGCATTGTAACCCAGAACAGGGCATTTGTCAAACCACAGCGGGGAAAAACCAAAAAGTCGCCATAATGCACAGAAAAGAGGGCATTATGGGCTGTATTTTACCTGTATTAGGGTGTTGCATCTCTCAGGCTTTGGAGCTATACTAAAAGTTACGAGCAAAAGAAAGGAAATACTATGGATAAGAAAACAAATATTTTAGGAACCGAGAAAATCGGTAAACTGCTGCTTATTTATTCTGTCCCCGGCGTTATCTCCATGCTGGTAAACTCTATCTATAATCTGGTAGACCAGATCTTTATCGGACAGGGCGTAGGATATCTGGGAAACGGTGCAACCAATGTGTCCTTCCCCTTTGTACAGCTGATGCTGGCCTTGTCCCTGATGGTATCCGCCGGTACCGCAGCCAACACCAGTCTTAACCTGGGACGAAAGGAAGATGAGGAAGCCAGCCACTATGTAGGCAACGGTTTTGCCCTGTCTCTGGCCTTTGGTGTGCTGTTGCTGTTGGTGGGACAGATCTTCATGCTGCCTTTGTTAAACTTCTTCGGAGCTACAGAGGCTAACCTGGGGTATGCCATTGATTACAGCCGGATCATTCTGATCGGCTTCCCCTTTGTTACCACCAGTATGATGATGAACGATATCATCCGTGCCGACGGAAATCCCCGGTTTGCCATGTGCTCCATGCTTTCCGGTGCCATCTTAAACATTATCTTTGACCCCGTGTTTATTTTTGTATTTGGATGGGGTGTAAAGGGTGCAGCTTTGGCTACCATCATCGGTCAGATCGTTACCTTCTTCTTAAGCTTCTGGAAAATGCATCATCTGAAAACCGTTACCTTCAGCTACAAGGATCTGCGGCCGAAATTCAGAAGAGTAAAGAGGATCGTTCTCATCGGTATGTCTGCCTTCCTGACCCAGATCTCCATGCTCTTCGTTCAGGTACTGTTAAACAATCAGGCAGCCAGATACGGAGCACAGTCCGTTTACGGAGCCGATATCCCGGTTACCTGCTTCGGTATCATTATGAAGGTCAACCAGATCATGATGTCCGTGATCATCGGTATTACCAATGCCACACAGCCCATCTTTTCCTTCAACTTCGGTGCAGCCCTTTACAGCCGTGTACGGGAGCTGGTGAAAAAGACGGCCATCACTACCTTTATTGTGGGATGCGCCGGATGGCTGGTACTGCAGAATTTCCCCTCCCAGATCATCAGTATCTTCGGACAGGAGAGTGAGCTGTACAATGAGTTCGCTGTTATGTGCTGCAAGAACATGACCCTGATGATTTTCGTTATGGGTATTCCCATGATGTCCGGTGTATATTTCCAGGCGGTAGGCAAACCCGGTCAGGCAGTGATCCTGTCTTTGTCCAGACAGGTGCTCTTTACCATGCCTCTGATGGTGATCCTGCCCATCTTCTTTGGGGTTACCGGCATTATGTATGCTTATCCTATGGCAGACTGCTTCTCCATCCTGTTAGCCACAGTGCTGCTTCTCAGAGAGATGAAGCGTCTGAGAAAACTGGAAAAGGATGCCCTGGCAAAGGCCTGAGGTACATATAGGTAAAAAGAAAAACGGCAAAGACGAGATAGATCGTCTTTGCCGTTTCTTGCATTTGGCTGTTATTTTTGGGAATGATGCTGTTCAGCATGTTTTTTCAATATATCAAAGCTTTCCTGGCTGATGACATGCTCCATACGGCAGGCATCCTCCACGGCAGTTTGAGGATTGACACCCAGTGAGATAAGCCACTGGGAGATGACAGTATGCTTTTCATAAACATCGCTGGCGATGGCCATACCCTTTTCTGTCAGCGAGATAAAACCATTTTCATCCATCGCAATATAGTC
>CAZUBP010000125.1:0-5186 GCA_964618605.1 uncultured Lachnospiraceae bacterium
GATCGATTCCCAGACGGAGGAGGAGATCCTCCGGGGGATCCGGGAGGCAAAGGACGCCTCAGCCTATGACAACCTGTCCGACGCTGCCTTTTTGCGGGCCAAGGAAGATTACCTGATGGGTATCAATTTTTCCCGACTGTTGTCCCTGCGCTATGGCAATGCTGTGGCCAGCTATCTGGGAAACCGGTATCAGGTGATCTCCGTAGGAAGGGTAATGACCTGTGTCCTTGGTATGGTGGTGAAAAGAGAGCGGGAAATCCGAAATTTCGTAAAGATCCCCTTTTACCGGGTTATTGCCGGCTTATCCCTTTCCCAGAACAAAACGCTGGATGCGGAGTGGAGAGTAACTCCGGAGAGCGCCTGGCATAACCATCCCGCTCTGTACAAGGATAACGGCTTTAAGGAGAAAAAAGAGGCGGAGAGACTCATTGGACAGCTGAAACAGGCTGATCCTCAGGAAGCGGAGATCATTTCTCTGGAAAAGAAGCAGGAAAAGAAAAATCCGCCCCTGTTATACAATCTGGCGGAGCTGCAAAATGACTGTTCCCGCATGTTTAAGATCAGTCCCGACGAGACTCTGAAAACCGTGCAGGAGCTGTATGAAAAAAAGCTGGTAACCTATCCCCGAACCGATGCCCGTGTGCTTTCCACAGCGGTAGCAAAGGAGATCCATCGCAATCTCCAGGGACTTACCCATTTCGCTCCCTGCGGTACTTTTGCCCAGGATATACTGGCCCAGGGAAGCTATACAACCATCGGAAAAAGCCGGTATACCAACGATAAACAGATCACGGACCACTACGCTATTATTCCCACAGGACAGGGGCTGTCGGCCCTTCGCAGTATTTCCGAGCGGGGACAGAAGGTGTACGAGGTGATCGTGCGCCGGTTTTTGAGCATCTTTTACGGCCCGGCGATTTATCGAAAAATAGCCATGACGGCGGCTATCGGCAGCGAGCGATTTTTCGCCAGCAGCCGTGTGCTCCAGGATAAGGGCTATCTGACTGTGGCGGTAAAGGAAAATAACCAGAGCAAGCAGGAAGAGCCCCAGATGGACGCCAGCCTCCTGGCAGGGTTGAAAAAGGGTATTCGCCTGCCGGTGCAGGGCTACGAGATCAAGGAAGGGGAAACCTCCCCGCCGAAGCGGTACAATTCCGGTTCCATGATCCTGGCTATGGAAAATGCCGGTCAGCTCATTGAGGATGAGGAACTCAGAGAGCAGATCAAGGGCAGCGGTATCGGTACCAGTGCCACCAGAGCAGAGATCCTGAAAAAGCTGGTGAATATCAAATACATTGATCTGAACAAAAAGACCCAGATCATTACCCCTACCCTGTTGGGGGAGATGATCCATGATGTAGTGGCCTCCTCCATACGTTCCCTGTTGAACCCGGAGCTGACAGCCAGCTGGGAAAAGGGGCTGACCTATGTGGCAGAGGGTACCATTAAACAGGAAGAATATATGCAGAAGCTGAATACGTTTATCACCAGCCGTACGGAGGGAGTTTTGCAGCTGAGAAATCAGTACAGTCTCCGTCAGTATTTTGATTACGCAGCGCAGTTTTATACTAAGAACACAAAATCCGCCGGAAAAACGGCAAAGCGGGCAGCAGGAAAACAGGCTGCCGGACAGGAGAAGAAATAAGATGGAAAGTGTAAAGATTAGTGATCTGTATGATTTGACACAGTCGATGGCAGGGGAGGCGATGAAAAGCTTCACCTATCCCTGGGAGATGCTTCCCCATATCGGAGAGACGATACTGGCGCTGGGAGAAAAGCTGGATCCCGCCGTATATGAGAAAAGGGGAGAGAATATCTGGATTGCCCGTTCGGCCGCCATTGCGCCTACAGCCTCTATTACCGGTCCGGCCATTATCGGTGAGGACACAGAGGTGCGTCCCGGAGCCTTTATCCGGGGAAATGCCCTGGTAGGCTGCCATTGTGTGGTAGGCAATTCCACTGAGCTGAAAAATGTTATCCTGTTTAACAATGTGCAGGTTCCCCATTACAATTATGTAGGAGATTCCCTTCTGGGCTATAAGGCGCATATGGGCGCCGGTTCCATTACCTCCAATGTGAAGTCGGACAAGAAGCTGGTGGTGGTAAAGGGTTCCGCAGAAAAATGGGAGACAGGACTGAAAAAATTCGGCGCCATGCTGGGAGACCATGTGGAGGTAGGCTGCAACAGCGTATTGAATCCCGGTACAGTGATCGGAAGAAATACCAATATTTATCCCCTGACCAGTGTCCGGGGGGTGATTCCCTCCGATGCCATTGTGAAATCCATGGATAAGATCGTGGAAAAACAGTAAAACAGCATAGATAAGCAAAAAAATCGCTCTGTATCAGGTTTACAGAGCGATTTTTATGATTTCTCCCAGAAGATACAACAGCAACAGATGTACGGGATAGAAAAGATAGAAGAAGTATTTCGGTGCATGACCCTTCTTCCCGTTGTACAGAGCCAGGGGGATCAGGGAAAACAGTGCCGTCGGCTCCCAGAGAAAGGCTACGGCAGTGCCCACCAGGGTCAGAGGGGGACTGAACCGGACAATATAGAGCAAGGCCAGTGCCAGGATGCCTTTGTAGCT
This sequence comes from uncultured Lachnospiraceae bacterium, assembly GCA_964618605.1. Taxonomy (GTDB): domain Bacteria; phylum Bacillota; class Clostridia; order Lachnospirales; family Lachnospiraceae; genus UBA11957. The sequence goes on from CAZUBP010000125.1 coordinate 2,592, forward strand.
GTAGTCGGTGCGGCAGACCCAGGCCAGAAGGGCGAAGGCGGCGATCACCACAGCATAGAGTAGAAATTTGCCGATTTCCGGAAGGTTTTGTCGAAAGATCAGATCCATGGCCCACATCATGAGAAAGCCCAGGAGCAGCGTCCACATAACATTCTGGTGGGAAAAGCTGATAATGGACTCATCCACACAGAGATCAAAGGGGATCTCGGAGAGGATGGCAAACAAAAACAGTCGCAGGGCGTAGGCTTTTCGATCACGGGTATGGATAAATCCCTGCACCAGCAGAAAGAGAAACAGGGGGAAGGATATACGGCCGATACCCCGCAGCATATGGTAAAAGCTCCACAGAAAAGATTGATGTTCCAGAAGAAAGCTGTTCTGGGAGAAAAGAAGCACATGCCTTACGATCACCAGACCGGTATGGTCGATGAGCATGGTAATAAGGGCAATATATTTCAGATAAGCGCCGTTAAGTACCTGTAAAGGGCGGGCAGCAGTAGTAGTATTCATGACTTTTATCTCCTTTCAAGGGCAGTATACGCCAAAAAAAAATCGGTGTAAAGTGAGGAAGCCGGAGAGAAGGCAATTGAAATAAAAGAGGAAGCAGAGTATAATCAGAAAGGAATTTTTGCAAAAGGAGGAGAAAAGATGATCGTTGTCTATGCAGAATGTCTGGTCAGTGGCCAGATGACAGATGCCTATTTACAGCTGGCCGGGGAGCTGATAGAGAAAACCCGGGCTGAGCAGGGAAATATAAGCTATGAGCTGATCCATTGCCGGGAGGGCAAAAATGTGTATGCTTTTCTGGAAAGATGGAAGGATCAGGATGCTCTGAATGCCCATATGCATTCCTCTCATTTTACTACAATTTTCCCCAAAATCGAAAAGCTGCTGATTTGCCCGGCAAAACTCAATACTTATACAATAGAAATTTGAGTTTGAAAAAATAGTTGCTCTGGCAGTTTTTTACTAGACTAAACCATCATAGTATGCGATAATGGTTTCGGTATACGAGGTATGCCAGTCTCTGTATGCCCTGAATTGTTATTTCAATATTGAATACATAGTTGAAAGGAGTTTAACAATGATCTACACAAAAGAAGTTGAACTGATGTGCCCTGTTGCCAAGGGTGCAAAACATGAGCCGGCTCCGATCCCGGAAGAGGGAAAATGGGTCCATGCTAAAAATATCGAAGATATCTCCGGTTTTACCCATGGTGTTGGCTGGTGTGCGCCTCAGCAGGGTGCCTGTAAACTGTCTCTGAATGTAAAGAACGGTATCATCGAGGAGGCTCTGATCGAGACCATCGGATGTTCCGGTATGACACATTCCGCAGCCATGGCAGCTGAAATCCTGCAGGGTAAGACTATCCTGGAGGCTCTGAATACCGACCTTGTATGTGATGCTATCAATACAGCTATGAGAGAGCTGTTCCTGCAGATCGTTTACGGTCGTACCCAGAGTGCATTCTCTGATGACGGTCTGGCTGTAGGTGCAGGTCTGGAGGATCTTGGTAAAGGTCTCCGTTCCCAGGTTGGTACCATGTACGCTACCAAAGAGAAAGGTGTTCGTTACCTTGAAATGGCAGAAGGTTATGTAACAGGTATTGCACTGGATGAGAACGACGAAGTTATTGGTTATCAGTTCGTAAGCCTTGGAAAGATGACAGATTTTATCAAAAAAGGTGATGACCCGAATACTGCATGGGAGAAAGCAAAAGGTCAGTATGGCCGTGTAGCTGATGCGGTTAAGATCATTGACCCGAGAAAAGAATAATACAGGAGGAATTGACAAAATGGCTTTGTTTGAATCATACGAAAGACGAGTTGATAAAATTACAGCTGTTTTAAACAGCTATGGTATTTCTTCTATCGAAGAAGCAGAAAAGATCACAAAGGATGCTGGCCTGGATGTATATGATCAGGTAAAGAAGATCCAGCCGATCTGCTTTGAGAATGCTTGCTGGGCTTACACTGTAGGTGCCGCTATCGCCATCAAGAAGGGCTGCAGAAGAGCTGCTGATGCCGCTGCTGCTATCGGCGAGGGACTTCAGGCTTTCTGTATTCCCGGATCTGTTGCTGATCACCGTAAGGTAGGTCTTGGCCATGGTAACCTGGGCAAGATGCTTCTGGAAGAGGAGACAGAGTGCTTCTGCTTCCTGGCCGGACATGAGTCCTTTGCTGCTGCTGAGGGTGCTATCGGTATCGCTGAGAAAGCTAACAAGGTTCGTCAGAAACCGCTGCGTGTTATCCTGAACGGTCTTGGAAAAGACGCTGCTCAGATCATCGCAAGAATCAACGGTTTCACTTTTGTTGAGACAGAATACGATCCGTACACAAACGAAGTAAAAGAAGTATCCCGCAAGTCATACTCCGAAGGACTTCGTGCAAAAGTAAACTGCTACGGCGCAAACAGCGTTCCGGAAGGTGTTGCAATCATGTGGAAAGAGGGCGTAGACGTTTCAATCACTGGTAACTCTACCAACCCGACACGTTTCCAGCATCCGGTAGCAGGTACATACAAGAAAGAGTGCAACGAGAAGGGTAAGAAATACTTCTCAGTAGCATCCGGCGGCGGTACAGGACGTACCCTTC
>CAZUBP010000126.1:0-5180 GCA_964618605.1 uncultured Lachnospiraceae bacterium
AGGCGATCCAAGTACCCTTATATATTGCGTCTATTTTTCTATATTCTACCAAAGAGATTCGCCGTTTCAAAGCATTATTTTGTTATTATTTTCATATTTCTTATTTTCTTCCCAACCATATCCGGCATTTTGACTATTCAAAATCAAAAAAAGCGGATCCCCTGTGTGCAGGAATCCACTTTTTCTGTTATACAGCATCATCACTGTATTCGTTGCTTATCACATGAATCTTGCCCTCATCCAGGCACTCCACAAACGTCTGCACCAGCTGAGGATCGAACTGGGCCCCTGCCTCATCCAGAAGATTCTTCCGGGCCACATCCAGGGTGTAAGCCTTTTTGTAGCATCGCTTTGAGGTCATAGCGTCAAAGGAATCCGCTACACACAGGATCCTGGCGGTAAGGGGAATATCCTCGCCGGAGATCCGCCGGGGATAACCTTTGCCATCGTACCGTTCATGGTGGCCGATAACCGCCGGAACAACATAGTCCAGAGAGGGCAGATGGCGAACGATATCAATGGAGGCTTCCACATGGCCTTTGACGATCTCGTATTCCTCCGGCGTCAACGGGCCTTCTTTATTCAGGATATATTCGGGAATACCGATCTTACCCACATCATGAAGGAGCGCCGCCTGACGGATGATCTCCACCACATCTTCGTTCATATGCATACATTTGGCCAGCTCTGTTGCATAGTAAGCCACATTGTTGGAATGGCTGAAGGTATAGTGATCCTTGGCATCAATGGCAGCTGTCAGGGCATAGATCGTTGCCTCATATTCCTTATAAATACCGGCGTGGTCCGCCTTGTTGCTTCCCTCCGGGGCATTTTGCAGCATGGTATCAAAGACCTGGATACCGTTTTTGCCGCTGTGCTTTACATGGTAAACCGCCAGATCCACCGTTTCCAGCAGATCCTTCTCGTTCCTGGCCGCAAAGGGTGCGGCGCTGACACCGGCACTCACTGTTACCGACTTCAATTTTCCGGGGATCCGGTTATTCATATCGTAGATCTGACCGGCAATGGACTGTACCAGATTCCTGGCGGAGAAAATATCATAGCCCGGAAGGAGAACGGCAAATTCCTTTCCGCTGTAGCGGGCCGTATAGCCGCTGGTACCCACACAGTTTTTGATAATGGCGGCGATCCGTTTCAGGCACAGATCCCCTTCCCGAACACCGTATAGCTGATTGTACAGCTTGAAATCATCCACATTGATAATAGCCAGGGCCAGGGAGCCGTCACTGTTCTTTTCAAACTCCGTATGCAGGATCTCATAGAAATATTTTCGGTTCAACAGACCGGTAAGTTCATCGGTTCTGGCCTCGATACAGGCCTGCTCGTACATTCTGGCATTTTTCACCGCAATAGAGGACACAGCGGAAACAGAGGACAGCATCTCCAGATCATTAAACAGAATGGCTTTTCGGGGATTTTCCGTTGTCACCATGATCACACCGATGAGCTTTCCATCCTCCTTCAGGCCGGCACAGCACCGCAGCCCAAGGCGTTCCAGCTCCTGCTTCTCGCTCTCCCACATGGACTTGTATTCCACGGTATAGCAGAAATCCTGGTACATCAGGGGTTCCTCTGTCCGGGCAACCCACTGGATCAGGGGATTTTCTTCCGCCAGAGAAAAGGACAGATCATTCAGCGGCTTGTCACTGTATATGGCCCGGTAGGGCTCTCCCGGTTTATCCTGCATACAGATATAGATGCCGTCCACATCCATAGTCTGCCGGATCACCCGGATAGTTTCTTCCATAATTTCCCTGAGATCCAGGGTCTTGGATACCACAGAGCTAAACTCCTTGATCTTCTCTGCGTGCTGCATTTCTTCCTTAACAAATATGTTGTTCACCAGCACCCGCCACAGGAAGGTAATAGCCAGATAGATCGCCAGAAAAACCACCGCAAAGATCAGCGGATAGGTCAGGGAGGTCACGGAAATGTACCGCTGCACCACCGTCTGAAGATAGGGAGACAGATTCAGGTACATCACCAGAGAAAACAGCAGACCCACCCCATAACACATAGCCGGCGTTGCCAGCAGCTGCAATCTGAACAGGCGGCGGCGAATCAGGGCATACAAAAGCAAAAAGGCATTGATCAGACCGCTGAGAATATCAATGGGAAATCCGAAAAACAGGGGCACGCTGAGCAGCATATTGCCCACAAAAAGGGCCAGAATACCCAGAAGTATGGGATCGTACTGGCGGCGCATGCCGGGATTCCCTTTGCAGATCTTTATCAGCATACGCAGCATCTGAAACAGCAGCAGCGCAGCCAGAACAAAGAACACGCAGACCCAGGCATCCATATCATAGACAAAGGCCATGGTGCCATCCTGCTCCACCAGACGGGGATATTTCAGGAAAAGGCCGGTAAAGATATTGATCACAAAGCAAGGCAGCATAGCACACATATAGATCCGCCCCGGCATATACTGCTTCAGCCCCCCAAAGGCCAGCACAAAGCGGTAATACGCATAGGGAATCATAAGAATGCCCAGCAAGGATACATGATACCAGAAAATATAGTTTGGCCACAGGCATTCCCGCATAAAGGCGGAGCCTCCGGTCCACAACAGCATGCTTAACAGCAAAAGCAAAAAGCTGTTGACCAGTTTGTCTTTTTTTGCAGCCAGGAAGGTCAACAGCATAAAGCTGTAACACAGCATGGCAATGATGGAAATATAACCGTAGGTGCCCATAATCTTCTCTTATCTCCTCACAGAAACCAGATTCTGTGTTTCCAGTAATTCTTTTAAATCATAATAGGAGGGCCGCATATGGCGGATCCCTTTCCCTTTTCTCTCCCGGTAGGTCTGAAATGTACCGCATCGGAGGATGGTTACCTCCAGGGGATCCATCCCCAGTATCTTTTTCAGATCCCGGTAATCCTGATCTGTGTATTTAAAGTAGGTGCTCAAAAGCTCCTTCAATACATCCACACTGCAGGTTCGGGAAAGCAGATCTTCCCGTTCCATTTCCACATACATATGCAGGTAGGGGCGATTGTCACTGTTGTACTCCTTCGTAGCCACCCAATCCTGAATATGCAGTCCCGACAGCTCAATGACGCTGCGAATACCATTCTCCGATATACGGGTAAAACCGGCAATATCGATGATCCAGGGTACCCTGTCCACATAGGTAAATCTGGGAATATGGGTGTCATCCTCCCGGTTTTCCAGTCCCTCACAGCGGTACATATCTCCGCAGCGATATCTGGCAAAGGCGCCTCCCTTCAGCACTGTGAAAACCAGCTCATAGGTTTCCCCGGGCTGCACCTCGTCCATCAGATAGGTGGGGGGTATATACTCCGGATCCTCATCATTTTTCAGCATATCCGCCTCCGTAATAAACTCGTAGAAGCAGGTATCCGGGAAAAAGTACATACCCTGCCGCGTCCAGGTCTCCGTTCCCAGTATAGAGGGCTCCGTTCCCGCAAACAGCTCCATGGGGCGGATCCCCCAAAGCTGCTCCAGGTCATCCTTGTAACACCGGTTGTCCGTTCCCGCTACCACAAAGCCCTTCAGACGAAACAGATCTTTCGGCATCATCTCCCGGTGCTCCTGGCTGCAATGGTATTTGGCCGCCGCCAAACGATAGGCCATTTGGGGACTGCACCCCAGCAGCTTGCTCAAATTGCCGCCGGAGCCGGATAGAGAACTGAGGCTCTTGCTCACCGCATAGGCCACACTACCCAGGCCAAAGAAAAAGCTGAGATCCTTCTTCATGGCCAGTCGGAAGCCTTCTTTATTCCGTTCACTGAAGCTCATCTTTTCCGCATCCTTCACTGCCGGAAGAAACTCTATATCGATATCCTCCCCCAGAGCCAGAGGAAAGAGTCCCGTGGCATAGGGCAAGGGTGCCAGTGCATAGAGAAAGGTATCGCTGGAAGCCACGTCAAACTTTCCCTTTTCCGTGCTGGTGGACAGGATCAGACAGGCCACCACATTATTTCTGTAGGTATCCAGCATACTGCGGGTATAGGGCGCCACCTTGATGGGGTGCTTTCCCCCTTCCCAGGTAGTCTGTATCCAGATCACCGGATTCCCCGGAAGCATCTCCGGTGCCTTTGTCAGCAGGATATCCGCATAATCCTCATACTGGGTCAGGGGTACCATCCGGCGAAATTCCTCCAGTGTCCGAGGGTGTTTTCCCCTGAGGATAGACTGGCCCAGGCCGCTGTCGCTCCACAGCCGGATCTGTTCTTCCATAAGACGCTTCTGGATCCTCATGTAACCGTCCATGGAGAGGTCAAGGAAGCCACAGTACTGCTGCCATATTTCATTGTATCGGTGTTTTTTCAGTTGCTCCTTCAGCCTCATGTCTTATCTACCCTGTTTCCGGAAAAGCACGCCTGAATACTCTTTTTGTTAGGGCACAAAAAGGGGGTACTTTTCTTATATTCCTCGTAATTAAAAAAAGTCCTGGGGAAGGTCCACTGATCCTGAAACAGCACATAGAGACAGTTCCAGAGGATCATCGGAAGGAAATAGGCTCCCCTTTCTATTTCTCCCGTCATACTCCACAGGCACAATAAAAGTCCGCCGTACCACAGCACTCCCGGATGGCGGCACAGGCCATATACTCCCTGCGTACAGGCTTTCCGGGGCTGATTTTCCTTTACATAGGTATCCTCAAAAGGAATAGCAAAAAACAGTGTGTAGACGAGGAGGCCGAGAAAAATAAGGCATCCCGCCAGACACAGCATATTTTTTGCGTTACAGGAAAAACCGGCTGCCATGGCGTCCTTCATGGTCCACAGAAGGGACCAGACTACGCAGACAGTTCCCACAGCAAAAAAGCTTTGCAGCAGGGGATATTTCCGGTATATGCTGTTAATATCGTAAATAAAGTACAGCAGAAAACCTGCTGTTCCTAAAATCATTGCCACATTGTTACCTTTACTATATTTTTCTTTAAAATTTTGTTACATTTTTGTTTCCTAAATTCAGTATAAGCCTTTTGGAACATAATTTCAATTAAATCAACATAATTTACCGGATAATATTTTCGTGAATCTTTGTGAAATTTTCACAGTTTTCGGAAACCACCTAAAAACCGCCCCGGAGAAAGTTTTGTTTCTCCGAGGCGGTCTCACGTTTCTTTTCTTTAGATATTCAGCAGATCGCTGTAAGCTTTGAGGGCACCCTCTGTCTCATGAGC
>CAZUBP010000127.1:0-5134 GCA_964618605.1 uncultured Lachnospiraceae bacterium
TGCCAGATACTCTTTTTGCCGGAAAGATCACAGAAGGGAATCTCCTCTCCCATAATACGCTTTCCGATATTTTCAAAAGCCTGTCCGCTGAGGCAGGCCTGTCCCGTTACCGCTTCTCCCCGGTTTGTGGAGATCACGATATTTTCGTCGTCGGGAACCACACCGATCAGGGGAACCGCCAGGATCTCTTCCACATCCTCCACGGACATCATATCGCCGTTTTTCACCATATCCGGCCGGATCTTGTTAATGAGAAGATGGATGTTTCTCATCTCAGCCGCCTCCAGAAGGCCGATAATACGGTCGGCATCCCGGATAGCGGAAACCTCCGGGGTCGTTACCACAATAGCTCTGTCGGCGCCGGATACCGCATTTTTAAAGCCCTGTTCAATACCCGCAGGACAATCCAGAAGAATATAATCAAATTCCTGCCGCAAATCCTGACAGAGCTTAATCATCTGCTCCGGCTCCACTGCAGATTTATCCCGGGTCTGGGCAGCCGGAAGCAGAAACAGATTGGGATAGCGTTTATCCCGGATCAGTGCCTGCTTCAGGCGGCAATTTCCCTCAATAACATCTACCAGATTGTACACAATACGGTTTTCCAGTCCCACAACCACGTCCAGGTTGCGCAGACCGATATCCGTATCCACCATAACTGTCTTTTTATCTGCGGCAGCCAGGGCTGTGCCCAGATTGGCTGTCGCTGTTGTTTTTCCTACACCGCCTTTACCGGATGTAAGTACAATTACCTCGCTCATATTTATCCTCCTGCCTGCAAACTATATCGGGTGTACCTTGCCTGTATTAATCCTGCTGTACATTGGAGCTTGCACTTGACGCCTTACCTGTGATGATCTTATCTTCGCTCACCAGATTGAAGTAATAGTTCAGGACATCCTTGGCTGTCATGGCTGCATTGGTAGAGGAATAACCGTGAGGAATACGCACGCAGATGGCGATCTCCGGATTATCATAGGGTGCATAACCGATAAACAGGGCGTGGCTGGAACGCTTGCTGCTCTCCTGGGCAGTACCGGTCTTACCGGCCAGCTCCACACCAAGATCGTCAAAGGTGGATTTGTTGGTGATCACTTCCCGCATACCTGTATGCACAATATCCCATACGCTGTCGCTGACATCCAGTACGCTTTCTACCTCTGCGGTATAATTCTGGATCAGATTACCCTGAGAATCCGTAACCTTGTCCAACAGGGTCATATTGTAGCTGATACCGTTGTTGGCGATAGTGGATACGTACCGGGCAAGCTGGGTGGTCGTATAGTTATGGGTACCCTGACCGATAGCGGAGGGAATGGGCATACTGTCGGAGATCTGGGGAGAGCTCTCGGTGATCTCAATACCGGAATTCTTGTCCAGATTAAACAGCTGACAATACTTCTGCAGCGTTGTCATAGCCAGATCCTCGCTGAAAACATCATTGCTGTTAATACCCATACTGTATACGGTTTCTGTAAAGAACACGTTACAGGATTCCGCAATGGCATCCACGATCTGTAAAAGGCCGTGACCTCTGGTATTCCAACACTTCAGGGGAGATCCCTGAATCTTATCAAAGACACCGGTACAGTCGATTTCCGTCTCGGTATTGATGACTCCTTCTGTCAGTCCGGCTACTGCCGTTACCGGTTTAAAGGTAGAACCGGGAGCTGTTTTCTGCTGAGTCGCCTTGTTGTAGAAGGGCTGAGACAGATCGTTGATCAGCTGATTATAGTATGCGGTATCCATGGTATTAGCCAGACGATTGTTGTCATAGCCGGGATAAGATACCACTGCCAGAAATTCTCCTGTATTGGGATCTGTCACAACGGCAGAACCGGAGCAGGGATCCAGGGCCAGCTGTGCCGGTGTGATCTCTATTTTTTCGATCTTTTCACGAATAAATTCATAGGCTGAAAGAGAACCATTTGCCAGCTTATTATATGTGTCCGTATCCTCATTCAGAACTCCTTGATCGTATAATACCAGGCATAACTTTTCCGGAGCGATCTTGTCGTTAAGAAGCATATACTTGTAAATCAGTTTACTGAAGCCGGAATCCTCTTTAAGATAATCCTCAATATATTCCCACAAGGCATTCAGGATCTCCTCCGTAGACAGATAATCCTGATCTCCTGCGATCTTTGAGACGTTGATCCAGTTCATGGCAGCGCAATACCGCAGATAATCGTAAATGGAAATACTCTCGTCTGTTTTCCAGGCGATATAGGTCTCATCATTTTTATCGATCAGAGAAGAATCCAGAATACCTGTGTCTGAGGTCAGCATATCGTTGATAACATAGCTCTGGTAAGCCTGATATTCCTCGGAAAGATCCTTATAGGCTGTGTTTTCGGAACCGGTAAGCTGTTTGCTGAAGGTATCCAGTACATTTTCCTGGACACTGACGAACTTCTCATAGATGGCCTTTTCATTGCTGCCGGCGTCAGCCTCCCCGAATTTCTTATAATCAATAATATTATTGTTGATCAGGGCATAATACACGTCATAGGCGGCAATAGGAATGGAGGACGTATCCGTGGTATCCGAAGCGTCATATTCCTTGATATTACGCAGATTGGCCAGCACGATACCGGCAATACGCTGCTCCAGGACCTTGTAGGTGGCGATCTGGAGATCCTTATCAATGGTAAGGTAAACATCATTTCCCTGGGTGGGGTCTACCGTGGAATCCTCGTCGATCTCCAGAACCTTTCCCAGATTATCTACCAGAACGGTCTCCGAACCGTCCACACCCTGAAGGGTCGTCTCCATCACCTGCTCTATACCTGTCTTACCTACGATAGAGGAACTGCTGTAGTTGTCGCTTTCCTTCTGCAGCTCTTCCAGCTCTTCTGTGGAAGCCTTACCGGTATAGCCTATAAGGGCAGCAAAATACACACTGTCGTTGTAGACACGCTTGTAATCCTCTACCACATCCACGCCCTGAAGCTCAGACTGATTTTCCATAACCAGTGCCACCGTTTCATCGGAAACGTCGGAGGCCACGGTAATGGGCAGATATTTTCGGTAGCTGGTGGTATGCAGCTGATACCGGATCGTAACGATCTGAAGGATCTCCTCGTTGGTCAGCTCAGAAGGCAGACCATAGGTGGCCAGCTCTTCCTCTGTGAAAGGCTTATCTGTAGTGCCTGTGCCCTCCGGCTGCAGCAGGAAATAGCTTCTGCTGGATACCAGAAGGTGTATCAGTTCGCTGGCGGTGGTGTTCTGCTCCTCCTCGGAAAGCTGATCCACGGTACTGTAACCGTATACATCCGCCAGGAAACGAAGAAGGGACGTTCCCGTTACATCATACTCAAATTCATTGTGCTCATTTAACACGATATGGAAGTTGCTGTCTACGCTGTCCCCGTTGCTTTCAATCATTTTGATCAGCCGGTAGATCTCTCCGTTGAGAGAAAGATTCTTGATACGGGTGCTGTCATAGCTGCCGTTATCCTCCAGCGTAACGGAATAGGTCAGCTCATTGTAAGCCAGCAGATTACCGTTGCGGTCATATATATTACCTCGGGTACTCTTAATGGAGCGCTCCTTTGTAGTAATAATAGAGAAATCGTTGGCGTACTCCTCGCCGTGAATGATCTGCAGGCTGTAAATTCTGGCCAACAGAACCCCTACCATTGCTACAAAGCACAGAAAAAGCACTGTGCTCCGCTTCATACCGTATTTTTTTATAAAATTTCTTATTTTCCTAACCAAGGCAGGTTCCTGTCTCCTTCCCTGCTGTCAGCTACCTTTACATTGATGGTATAAAAAATTCTGTACAGCAAAAGTGTCATCAGTGTGGTAAATACCACTTCCGGTATAATAATGTGGCCAAGATAGTACAAGAAATCGATCCTGCCACGAAGGAAAAACTGGGTGAGATAAAGCAGACACCCGTAAACAAGATCACTGACTGCCACCAGTACCATGGGTACCTTTACGTCGTCATCATAGTAGATGTTGCATAACAGGCCGTTTGTGTAGCCGATATACATATACACCAGGGCATAAAAGCCAAAAAGATTACTGTAAAATATATCGATCAGTAAACCACAGAAAAATCCGGTAAACAAACCGGATTTCTTTCCGTTAACAAAGCCATTGGTCACCGTAAGGATCAGCAACAGATTGGGAACTACAGACAAAAAGGTAAATTGGGGAAATACTGCCGTCTGCAGCAGAAACAATATAAAGATTTCCAACAGTGTTATTATTTTGCGCATCAGGATTCCTTTCCGGTTTCCTTGACCTTTTTAATGACAAGTACTTCCTGTAAATGGGCAAAATCAACGGCGGGTACCAGGTAGCCGCTCTTTGTCAGATTGTTGGCATCCAGAGAAAGCTCACTGATATAGCCGATAAGAATACCCTTCAGGAACTTTTCACTGATATTGGAGGTGACGATCTTGTCTCCTACGGAAACCACATCATCCCTGTCGTAAAGCTGGATAAACTGCAGCTTGCCCTCTTCCATCAGGGTCAGATCTCCGGTAACCAGACAGGTGTCCAGTGTGGAGGAGGCCATGGCACTGACGTTGCTGGAATCGTCTATGATAGAGCGCACCGTTGCCCAGTGGGCGCCGGTCTCCGTAACGATACCTACAAGTCCTCCGTCGGCAATTACATTCATATCCACGGTGATGCCGTCATCGCTGCCCCGGTCAATGGTAAAGGTGCTGTACCAGTTGCCGGGATCCTTGGAGATCACGGAAGCTGCCACCTTATCATACTCCGAATATTCCGCATCCAGAGCGAACAGCTCCTCCAGACGCTCCAGCTTGTCCTGATCCTGCAGCAGAAGATTGTTCTGTTCTGTCAGCTCATTCACCTGCTCTTCCAGAGCTTCCTTCTCCTCCTGCAGCTGCTGCACATCCTTAAAGCTCAAGGTGGTGCCCTTAAACAGCTGGCCCACTGAGCTCATGCCCTTCTGGAAAGGAACCACCAGATAGCCTGCTGCGGAATGTAAAGCGTCCAGCTTGGCATAGGAGGACAGCCCATAGGCGATCATGCCGATACACAGAATTGTCATGATAATAAGAATATTTTTACTTTTTAAAGACAAATGCTTTTTCTTTTTTCTTTTCATTCTATACTCCGATTTATCCATACTTCAGCTTGCGCCTACTTT
>CAZUBP010000128.1:0-5131 GCA_964618605.1 uncultured Lachnospiraceae bacterium
TTTTAACCGGCACAACGTAAATGCCCTCCCCGGCGGATGCTGTAAGGGAGGGCATTTACATTAAGCGTCAGAGTGTAGGTTTCATAAAGTCTGCTCATTCCGTTGCAATAACCGCTCCGCTGAGCCTCTGAAAGCGGGAATCGTGTTCAGCAAAGGCTTCCACGATTCCTGAGTCTCAGCTCCGCATTGCAACAAAGTCATTCGCAACTTTACTATGTATATCCCCGGGCTGCATTCAGCTTTTGCCACCATACGGGCCGGAATGAGCAAACTTTACTATAATGTCTCCCCCAGCTGCTTGCCGTTTTGCCATGGCCCCTACATTGACAAATAAAATTCCCGCTGTTATCATAGACAGAATAAGAAAGTGTTGATTTTTCTGGGAAAGGACGATCCTGAGGAGGAGAAGAAATGATGAAATACACCAAGGAAGATATATTCAGAATGGTAGAGGAGGACTATGTGGAGTTTATCCGCCTTCAGTTTACGGATATGTATGGTACACTGAAGAATATTGCTATTACCGTTCCCCAGCTGGAAAGAGCACTGAATAACGAGTGCATGTTTGACGGTTCCTCCGTGCAGGGCTTTGTTCGGGTAGATGAATCGGATATGTATCTGTATCCGGATCTGGATACCTTTACCGTATTCCCCTGGCGGCCCCAGTCGGGAAAGGTAGCCCGTCTCTTGTGCGACGTGTACCGTTCCGATGAGACCCCCTTCCCGGGAGATTCCCGCTATATTTTGAAAAAGGTATGCCAGCAGGCAGCGGATATGGGCTACACCTTTAATGTAGGTCCGGAACTGGAGTTTTTCCTTTTTGAGACCGATGAACACGGTGTGCCGGAGGTGCGCACCTATGAAAAAGCCGGCTATTTTGATGTAGGCCCCATGGATACAGGAGAAAATTTCCGCAGGGATATGGTATTGACCCTGGAGGAGATGGGGTATGAGGTAGAGGCCACCCATCACGAAGCGGCGCCGGGACAGCACGAGATCGATTTTAAATACGGTGAAGCCCTGCAGGCGGCAGACAGCCTGATGACCTACAAGCTGGCTATCCGTACCATTGCCAAACGTCACGGTATGCATGCCACCTTTATGCCGAAGCCCATTAACGGGATCAACGGCTCCGGTATGCATCTGAATATGTCCCTTGACAGAGATGGTGTAAATATTTTCGAGGATAAAGAGGATCCCTATCGCCTGAGCCAGGAGGCTTACTATTTTATCGGCGGTTTGCTGAAGCATATTAAGGGCATGACCCTGGTGCTGAATCCCCTGGTAAATTCCTACAAGCGTCTGATCCCGGGATATGAGGCACCGGTATATCTCACCTGGTCCGCCAAAAACAGAAGTCCCCTGATCCGGATCCCTGCCGGAAAGGGTGCTACCAGGATAGAGCTTCGCAGCCCGGATCCTGCAGCCAATCCCTATATTTCCCTGGCCCTTTGTCTGGCAGCAGGAATGGATGGCATCAAAAACAAGATCATTCCCCCGGAGGCAGCCGTAGGTAATCTCTACAAGCTGGATGCCACGGTGGCAGCAGAGCATGCTATAGAAAGACTGCCCCAGAATATGGGAGAAGCCATTCAGGCTATGGAAGAGGATACCTTTATCCGGAACGTGCTGGGAGAGGAATACAGTCGCTGCTATTTAAAAGCAAAGAAAACAGAATGGAGTGCATACTGCAAGCAGATCAGTCAGTGGGAAATTGACAGCTATCTGTACAATTTTTGACCCTTGTCCACAGTAGGAAAAAACGGACGGAGGAGTAGATTTGGGTAATATTATTGTTGCATTTCCCAAAAGAGAGGATGCAAAAAGTATAAAGAATCTGCTTGTATGTCATGGCTTTTCTGTCAACTATATCTGTACCAGCGGCAGCCAGGTGCTGGAGTGCCTGGATGGCATGAACGATGGTATCGTGATCTCCGGCTATAAGCTTCCGGATATGCTGTACCATCATCTCAGAGCAGAGATGCCCCGGGAGTTTGAGATGCTGCTGGTGGCTTCCTCCAAATATCTGGACGGAGGCGAGGAGGAGGGCGTGCTGGCGGTGGCTATGCCCCTGAAGGTGCACGAACTGCTGCAGAGTGTCTCCTTTGTGGAGGAAAAGCTGGCGAGAAGTAAGCGAAGGCGGCGTCAGATTCCCCGAAAGCGGGATCAGGATGGCAAAGAGTGGATCGATAAGGCCAAGGCGATGTTGATGGAAACGAAACATATGACGGAGGCAGAGGCACATCGGTATGTGCAGAAGAGCAGTATGGACAGCGGCAATTCCATGGTGGAAACGGCGCAGATGCTGCTGCGTATGATGCAGTAGGACCTGTAATATAGAAAACCTGAAAAGAGAGGTAGACAAAGATGAAGTTTACAAAGATGCATGGCATCGGCAACGATTATGTGTATGTGAACTGCTTTGAGGAGGAGGTAAAGGATCCGGAGACAGTAGCCAGACTGGTGAGCGACCGCCATTTCGGTATAGGTTCAGACGGTCTGATCCTCATTAAACCTTCTGCAGTGGCAGATTGTGAGATGGATATGTACAATGCAGATGGATCCCGGGGTGCTATGTGCGGAAACGGTATCCGCTGCGTGGCAAAATACGCCTACGATCACGGCATTGTGGACAAAACGGAGATCACCGTGGCCACCGGCAGCGGCATCAAGACCCTTACCCTCACCCTTGGGGAGGACAACAAGGTAGCTCTGGTGCGGGTAAATATGGGAAAACCGGAGCTTACAGCGGCCAATATCCCTGTGATCAGTGAAAAGGAGCAGGTAGTGGATGAGCCCATTACCGTGGCAGATACTACTTATCATATGACCGGCGTTTCCATGGGTAATCCCCATGCCGTTGTATGCGTGGAGGATGTGGATCATTTCCCCCTGGAAAAGATCGGCCCTCTTTTTGAGCATCACAGCTGCTTCCCGGATCGGGTAAACACAGAGTTTATCCGGGTACAGGACAGAAAAAATGTACAGATGCGGGTGTGGGAGCGAGGCGCCGGGGAGACCTGGGCCTGCGGTACCGGTGCCTGTGCAGTGGCAGTGGCCTGTATTGTAAACGGGTATACAGACAGAGCTGTGACCATCCATCTCAGAGGCGGCGATCTGGAGATCCTCTGGGACGAAGAAAGTCAGGATGTCTATATGACAGGCCCGGCTACAGAGGTTTTTACGGGAGAGATTCTGTTATAAGTACAAAAGTGACAGTGCACAGATAAGGAGACAACCATGGCTGGCAGATGTGAATTGTGTAGTGGTAAAATTGTTGGCGGCAGATGTGTGGACTGTGGTATGGACTATACCCGGATGAAAAATCGGTACAGGCTCAATGAAAACTGCAGCGATTATGATCTGAATGCCAATCAGACAAACCGGAACTTTGAAAAGTCTCTTCAGGGCAAGGAGGAGCAGAGAAAAAGTGCTCCCCAAAAAGAAAAAATCAATCTGAATGGCAAAACCACCGTGAAAAGACCTCCGAAGAAAAAGAAAACTGCCGGAGCGGAGAACGGGAAACGGTGGGGAAGCATTATTTTCCTTATATTTCTCATCATCCTTATGGCCAGAGCAGTTATTGATGAGATGATGGATGACTATACGCCTTCCTATATGATGTCGGATACGGATGAGGCCGATATCTGGGATGAGGATACCGACGAGAATCTGCCGGTTATACCGGATGAGGGAGAAAGTCTGGATTTCGATCTGTCCCAGCAGGGCTGGTATCTGATCGGTACAGATATTCCCGAGGGAACCTACGTTTTCACAAATCTGGATGACAAAAATGAGGCTTATCTCCGTGTGGAGGATGAGGAAAACGGTATCTCCGATTCCTATTTCGTAAAACCCGGGGAATATGAGGAGGACATCGATCTCTATGATGGCGCCCTTTTGATGGTGGGTTCCGGAACAGTGGTAAACTGTATGACAGACAATGCCCAGGTAGAGGATATGAAGGCGTACGACTACGAAGTCGGAGAAGAGTGTATCCTTCCTTCTGAGGAGGAGACGGAGACAGAGTATGTAGCCGGAGTGGATTTTTCTGCAGGACGCTATATGCTGCGCTACAAGGGAGAAGGCACCTCCGTGGTGAGCGTTGGCGTGTACAGTGAACTTTGCGGCGGCATGACATTTGTCAGCCTGAGCTGTGAGAAATACAGCGATGGCGAAAACATATACACCGGCGTGATCCTGGAGGATGGTGACAGCCTCGTGGTGAAGCGATATGGTGAAGATGAGGCAGAGGTGGAGCTGATCCCCCTGACAGAAGCCATCGGCTATGCCGGTGAAAGATAAATACAGGATAGGATGGAAAGAGAGGAATAGATAAAGATGGCAAATATCATCAGTGATGAGACCATGGAATATGTAGGCATTCTGGCCAAGCTGGAATTGTCGCCGGAGGAAAAAGAGGCGGCAAAGGCAGATATGGGCCGTATGCTGGATTATATTGACAAGCTGAATGAGCTGGACACCCAGGGCGTGGAGCCCATGTCCCATGTATTTCCGGTAAACAATGTGTTCCGGGAGGATGTGGTGACCAACGGTGACGACCGGGAAAATATGCTGGCCAATGCACCCGAGATGCATGACGGGCAGTACCAGGTACCCAAGACGGTAGAATAAGCATACAAAGGTTTGGAGGATGCAGATGGATATATTGAAATGTACTGCCGTGGAAATCGGCAGAAAAATAAAAAACGGCGAACTGACAGCGGTGGAAGCCACCAAAGCTGTGCTTGACCGCATCGATCAGGTGGAAAAGACGATCCATGCCTATGTGACCGTGGATGCCGAAGGGGCTCTCAAAAGAGCAGAAGAGGTACAGGGAAAGATAGACAGCGGTGAGCTTACCGGCCCGCTGGCAGGTGTACCTGTAGCTATCAAGGATAATATGTGTACGGAAGGAATGCTGACGACCTGCAGCTCCAAGATCCTGTACAATTATATACCCACCTATACCGCAGAAGCGGTAAAACGTCTGGAGGAAGCAGGGGCTGTTATTATCGGTAAGACCAATATGGACGAGTTTGCCATGGGAAGTACCACAGAGACCTCTGCCTACGGCGTGACCCGAAATCCCTGGAACCCGGAGCATGTTCCCGGTGGTTCCTCCGGTGGT
>CAZUBP010000129.1:0-3246 GCA_964618605.1 uncultured Lachnospiraceae bacterium
CACCGACAGGGGCCATTTTACGATACCGGCCTGTACATCTTCGTAGTCGGGAATAGTCACCGGCAGCTCTATGGGTGCCGTCTCCATGGCGAAGGTGTAGTGGCCGCCCTGAAAATGATCGTGGCTCAGAATAGAGCCTCCCACAATGGGAAGATCGGCGTTGGACCCCAGAAAATAGTGGGGGAACATCCGCACAAAATCAAAAAGCTTTACAAAGGTGGCCCGCTCGATCTTCATAGGAATATGGCGGCTGTTAAAAACGATACAGTGTTCATTGTAATACACGTAGGGGGAATACTGAAAGCCCCAGGGGGAATCGTTGATGGTAAGGGGAATGATCCGATGATTTTCCCGGGCAGGGTGGTTGAGCCGACCGGCATAGCCCTCATTTTCCATACAAAGCTGACATTTGGGATAGCTTCCCGAGGCCTGGCTGCGGGCAGCGGCGATGGCCTTGGGATCCTTCTCCGGCTTGGACAGATTGATGGTGATATCTATGGCACCGTAGGGGGAATCCACCTTCCAGCGCATATCCCGTTTGATCCGGTACCGGCGGATATAATCGCTGTCCTGGCTCAGCTTGTAGAAATAGGCGGTAGCCGCCTCCGGTGAAGTCTCATACAGTCGGAAAAAGGTATTCTGCACCTGGGCCGGTCGGGGCACCAGACAGTTCATCAGGCGGGTGTCAAAAAGATCCCTGCTGACAATATCGTCATGGATCAGTCCCCGGCTGACAGCCTCATCCAGAAGCTCCCCGAGAGTTTCCTCCAGATCTATCTGAAGAGGAAGCTGGGCAGGCTCCTGGTAATCATTCTCATGGAAACAGTCCAGCAAAAGATTGGTGGCATAGATCTTCTCGCAGGCAGGCAGCAGATCGCATTGTATGCCGTATTGCACCAGCTTTGCAATAGCATTCCACAACATAGCCGATCCCTCCTTTAACTCAGCTTGTGGGCACCGTCTCCGATATCCACTACGTAAAACTCCGCCTGAATGCCGGTGGCCTTTTCATAGGCCGGGCCGATGGTGGAGATAAAGGTATCTACAGCCTCGTTTTTCACAATGCTGACGGTGCAGCCGCCGAAGCCGCCTCCGGTGATGCGGGAGCCCAGAACTCCGGGAATCT
The DNA here is from genome assembly GCA_964618605.1 of uncultured Lachnospiraceae bacterium. Lineage (GTDB taxonomy): Bacteria > Bacillota > Clostridia > Lachnospirales > Lachnospiraceae > UBA11957. The sequence continues at coordinate 1,127 of CAZUBP010000129.1, forward strand.
CCCAGGCAAGGGAAGCCAGCAGATCCGTTTCCTCGCAGGAGGTCTCAAAATCGTCCCGAAGAGATACGTGGGAAGCGTTGATAAGGCGGCCAAATTCCTCCACATCTCCGGCATTTAAAGCCTGTACCGCCCGGATGGTGCGCTGATTTTCGTATACAGCGTGTTTTGCCCGCTTACGGCAGATGGGATCGGAAATAGCCTCCTTGGCAGCTTCAAACTGTTCCTCGGTCAGATCTCCCAGGGTCTGGATATCCACTACCTTCTGCAGCTCCTTCAGGGCAGTTTCACATTCTCTTCGCCGGTCATTGTAGGCGGAGGAGACAAGGCTGTGCTTCACATTGCTGTTGGTAATAACGATACGGGCGTCCGTCAGCTTTACGGGAGCGTAGGTATAGTTCAAAGTGGCGGTATCCAGGAAGATAGCGTGATCCTTTTTGCCCATGGCAGAGGCAAACTGATCCATAATACCGCAGTTCATGCCGTTGAAATTGTTCTCGGAGTACTGACCGATAAGTGCCAGATCCACCATGGAAATATCATCAAAGCCGAAGGTATCCTTCAGCATCAGTCCCGTAAGCACCTCCAGGGAAGCGGAGGAGGAAAGACCGGAGCCGTTGGGAATATCCCCGTAGATCAGGATATCCATGCCTGCAGGAAGAGTATAGCCCCGCTTTTCAAAGGTCCACATCACACCCTTGGGATAATCCGTCCAGCTGCCGCCCTCCTGAGGAACCAGATCATCCAGAGAGGATTCCACGATTCCCGGGAAATTAGCGGAATAGAAGCGAAGCTGTCGATCCTCCCGTTTGCGGATGGCACCGTAGGTACCGATGGTCAGTGCGCAGGGAAAAACGTGTCCCCCGTTGTAATCTGTATGTTCCCCGATGAGATTAACCCGTCCCGGGGCAAAATAAACCTCCGGAAGCTCCTGGGTATCAAAAGTTTCCTGAAATAAACGTTGTATTTTTTCTGTTGTCATGGCGTCCCTTCACCTTTCTTCTAATGTTATTTTTATTATAATCAATAAATATAAACTTACAACCGGAATGTTTCAGAATAGGGAAAATATGTGGAAGTAAGGTACATACCGTGTTATAATGTACAAAATGCGTGCAAAAAGATAGGATGGAAGAACTATGTTAGAAAAAAGAGCAGAAGCACCGGTTTACACCAACTGGCTGGAGGGATACAATATGTCCACGACGGGGGAGGAGAAAAAGCCTTTCCTGGATGCAGGGCTGGCAGAGGATCCTTCAGAAGCCAATCAGCTTCGGAAAAAGCTGTGGGAAGCCCGCTATACCAAAAAGGGACAGCTTACCGGCTATGACGCCTTTATGGCACAGTGGATGGAGCTGGGATACCAGCAGAAGCAGCTGGAGCATGTGTTCGGCAAGGGCCGGGCAAGGAAAAAGCTGAAAAAGATCGCCCAGAACCTGATGATGGAGGAGGGTACCACAGAGGAGCTGCGGGAGGTGCTGTTTCGGGAGTATGTGAATCTGATCGCCGTATATATTGATCTGTGCCAGAAGGACAAGAATTACAAGAGTGTTATTCTCGGCATGGGTACCATGAAGGACGAGACCCTGGTGCACAAGATCGCCAATGATGTTTACAGAACCGGCTGCGGAGCGGCTATTCTGGGAAATATGACCGAGGAGCTTCAGCTGGTGATGCAGGCTGCCAAGTCAGCCTATCTGCTGTCCTTCCCCCAGGAGATCAGTGCCTGGAATGCTGCAGAGAAAAAATTTAATGACAAATATGGCGTGAAATAATCTCACGAAAGAAAGACCGATGGACGATAGGGTTCATCGGTCTTTTTTCGCATATACGGATCAGGAAATGGCTCTGTACCAGTAGCCCCTTGTGCCGCCGGAGCTCTGTGTGGGAAGCGGTTTAAAACAGGGGAAACCGAACATATTGGCCATAAAACGTTCCTGAGATTCGTAGTTGCCGGGAAGGGCGAAGATATACTGGTTCGTACCGGGAAGGCGGCCCAGGAGAAAATGGGGCTCCCGCTGGAAGCAGCGAAGGATGAACCGGTTGCCGGCAATATTAAACCCTTCCTGGTGAAGCAGTGGGAAATCCTTTGGCTCCAGGCGAAGGCAGTTCTGCAATTCCCC
>CAZUBP010000129.1:3346-5115 GCA_964618605.1 uncultured Lachnospiraceae bacterium
GCTCCTCTTCCTCCGGCGTAGCAGGCTGGTAGGGGATCATATCCAGCGGCTGAATAGACTGGTCATTCCAGATGCTGCAATAGGAAAGGGTACTCTGGTCGCTGAGGATCAGCCCCTCCAGATCGGAAAAGGAAATATCGGTATCGGCCAGTTGAAGAGCACTGCATTGCAGCCGCCAGTTGATCATGCCCAAAAGGGGCGTATGCTGCCCCAGCTCCACCCCGTACAGCTGTCCCTCCCTCTGGAAGCAGCCGTAGATATGGAGAGGGATTTCCGGTACCTGGGAAGAAACCTTCATATGTATTTCCAGCTTCAGGATCTGGTTCCGATTATCAATGCGGGCGTAGCCGCAATTGGAAAAACGGGTGTTTCCATGGTATTCATACATATAGGAAATAAAACGCTGATATTCGGACATAGGTTGACTCCGGAACTTTTTCTCCTTATTATATGGATAATGGACACTGAATATGACCGGGAGGATGGAAATGACACAGGATGAACGCTATATGCGACAGGCCATAACACAGGCGAAAAAGGCGGAAAAGCTGGACGAGGTACCCATAGGCTGCGTGATCGTATACCGGGATAAGGTGATCGCCCGTGGCTATAATCGCAGAAATACCGACAAAAATACTCTTTCCCATGCCGAGCTGAATGCGATCCGCAAGGCCAGTCGTGTGCTGGGAGACTGGCGGCTGGAGGAATGTACGATGTACATCACCCTGGAACCCTGTCAGATGTGCGCCGGAGCCATCGTACAGGCCAGGATACCCCGGGTAGTGATCGCCACCATGAACAAAAAGGCAGGCTGCGCAGGTTCTATTTTGAATCTGCTGCAGGTAGAACAGTTCAATCACCAGACCGAGATCACCCGTGGCGTCCTGGAGGAAGAATGCAGCCACATGCTGTCCGATTTCTTCAAACGACTACGGGTCAGAAAAAAGGCGGAAAAAGAAGGGGAGACGGTTATAGGATAGGAAACGATATGCCGAGGAATTGATGGGGATAGATTAAAGAAATTACAGCCTTAAAAAATCGGCAGCAGTTATGATTTTTGGATGGGGGATTTTTGCTTCAAGAAAGTCTTTATCACCGGTGAGAAGGAAATCGGCGTTGGCAGATATGGCAGCTCGAAGAATTGTACGATCTTTGGTATCACGTATGCGTTGTTCACAGGGATTTTCTTCTATAGGAATGGGGATGATATCCAGGGCAGCTGCAGATATGGTGAGAAAATGTTCCAGAGCAGATAGCTTTGTGGGAAATTTGCGGTTAAATATGCGGTGTAATTCCACAATGTTTTGCTCACACACAAGTCCCTGATATGGATAGGTAACCGCTTTTTGGTAGGCTTGAGCTGGAATGCTGTCAGGAAAGAGGGCTGCAGAAATCAATATATTGGTATCAATTAATATTTTCATTCGGTCCCTCCTTCTGCGCGGATATCCTTCACCAGAGCCAGAACATCTTCTTCAGATGTGAGGTTGGCTCGTTTGGCTTCGCCTTCCATCTCTTTCTGCAGCATCTGCATAGCGTATACCGCAGAGTTTACAATACGAACGCTGTTGCCCTCAACGATAAAGGTTACACGATCTCCATTGGAGATACCAAGCACCTTGCGGACATCCTTGGGAATGGTGATCTGTCCTTTGGACATAACCTTTGCGTTGTCTATAAATGTTGGTAACGACATAATACACACCTCCTGTTAAAAGTAGGGTAAGTAGGGAAATACCTACTTCTAGTATATGCAAGAGGAAAAGAAA
>CAZUBP010000130.1:0-5069 GCA_964618605.1 uncultured Lachnospiraceae bacterium
TTATATGCAATAGAGAAGAACCTGTCACCCGGCAGGTTCTTCCTTTTGTTTACAGGAAAGTTTTTCCCCGGAACGCCTTTGGAACGCCCCCCGGAACAGGATTGGAACAGGACAGGAACCAAACCGCACGGGCTATGGGTATAATAAAATTGTAAAAAACCTCTTTTAAAGGAAATATAGGAAACAAGGAACATAAGGAAAAAAGCACGAGGAACCAAAAAATCAAGGAAGCAACACGAAAACAAGGACTTGCATAGCGACATAGCAGAAAGAAGAAAATCCGTGAATACTTACAAGAAAGAACTATTTGAAATCGTGCGGGAAAGACTGAACTGTGACTACGTATCCGACCTCAGGGTGGAACCTTACCGCCACAAAGCCATCGACGTGATGCACGAGATGAACCTGAAACAGTTTTCTCTCGTCTCGCTGGAGGATATGGCAGAATACGTGTCCGATAAAGACGTCAAATTCGACGATTACGCCGAAGCCGAAACATTTTTTCACAGTTAAAGCCTAGGGACAACAAAAGGTATAAAAGACCCCTTTGGAAATAGTGTTGGACAATGCCATCACCGTAGCCAGGCGGGTAGTCTGCAGCAGAAACCTGTCCAACAGACCGGTTTGGTTCACGATACCCGTAATGAACAAATCTCCCACAGCCGGAAGCTCTTTTCGGACGCCGGCTCCCGGGAGCAAAGGTCCTAAGCCTGCAGAGATATAGCCCAGATGGCGCTCTGCACCCAGGGAAGCATCAATGGCCACCAGAAGGCAGGACGGATGTCTTGCCAGTATGGTGGTCAACGTGTCTGCGAGATTCAGAGCATGTACAGGGTGGGACAGTGTACCGTAAACATATCCCCGGGATCCCAGCAGGGGGATAAGCTGCTGGCCGCATAAAGGCCCCAGGCTGTCCCCGGTGATCCGATCGGTGCCGATACACAGCAGCACCAGATCCTCCCAGGGATGCTCTACCAGCTGCAGACAGTGCCGCAATACACCGGACAGTTCCCGGGCGGCGAAACTATGACGATTGTCGATATAATATACGGTTTTATCCATAAGCACGGGCTCCTTTATGGGATGATATTTTCCTTATCAGCATATGATGAATACAGGGAAAAGATACCGGCAGCTTTTGTCGGAAAATTATGGCGGTATCTCCCCTGCTTCGCCAAAAAGTGCGCAGCTGTCGTGGTATGTTGGAGAAAAGGAGTAAGAGGGATGATGGAAATCGTGTACAAGGATGAGTCAAAGGCTACAAAGGACAAGACGGTGGAGACTCTGCCGAAAAATATTCGCCAGGTCGGGGGCCTGGATCATCGCCTGCGGGTGTATCTGGAGGATTTTGCCTGCACCTATCTGCAAAAGACAGCCCGGCATCAGCCGGAGGAGACGAAGCTCTGTATTCTCTGCGGAGAGGAACGCCAAAAGGATGGGCAGCCGGTGCTCTTTATCCAAAGCGCCGCCCTTATGGCAAAGGCCAGGATCCGCCCGGACGGTATGCTGGAGGAACCGGACTGGAAGGGGGCAGAGGGACTCTGTCGGAAATATTTTCCCGGACAGGAGATCCTGGGCTGGGCCGTCATTGCCGGCGGTCAGGAGCCGGTGTATCTGGAACAGCTGAAAACACTGCATCGCCATCATTTTACCGGCGGCAGAAAGCTCCTTCTCTGGTGGGAATCCGGAGAAAAGGAAGAGCTCCTTTTTGGCACAGGAGCAGAGGAGTTAATGAACTTGAACGGATACTATATATATTATGAAGAAAACCGTTCCATGCGGGATTATATGATCGCTCACAATCCCATGGAAACGGACCGGGTAGGGGAACCGGAGGACCGGGCGGTAAAGGATTTCCGTCGGGTGGTAGAGGAAAGGCAGAGCACCGAACCGGGGATCGCCGGACAGCTGGTGCGTATAGCTGCCGCTGCCTGTGTGGTGTTTGCCCTGGCGGGGGTGTTAAATTACGTGAAAAATAACCAGGGAGAGGCCCTGACGAAAAGTACGGCAGCCGTAGCCCGTCAGCAATGGGAAAGCGAGACTACAGAGAATGTGGAAGAGGCAAAAGCTTCGGTATTTACCTCCGTGGCCTCCTCTGTTGCAGAGACAGAAGCTGCAGAGGAAACCGCAGCCGATACAGCTCTTCTGACGGATACCCAGACCGGAACAGAGGAAACGGCAGATACCATGCTGAAAACCGAGGGTGAAACGGAAGAAGCAGAGACCGACAGTACAGGTGAGTCCCCCCTTGCTTTGGAGGAGACCAACGCTCTTGGCTACACCGCCTATGAGGTAAAGACCGGGGATACCATCAGCAATATCAGCCAGGCCTACTACGGCACCATGAGCCGGGTGGAAGAGATCTGTGCCCTGAACCATATTGACCAGCAGGATCTCATTTACACGGGACAAATTCTGCTGCTGCCCCAGTGAACATTTGCTACTGCAGAAAAACTATGCTATACTGTTGCCGTAACTATTGGTATTTTTGCAGGAATAAGCGATGAATGATGAAGAGATAAGAGGATGGGATGCCTTTACATCCAATGAAAATACCCAGGATATGCCCGGGGATGCCCGGGAAGCCGCTGAGGAAGAGATGGCGGCAGCCCGGGACTATGAAGAGGAACGTGAGGAGCCGGTAGAACCAGCTCCGGCACAACGAAAGAAAAAGCGCCGCCACGGAGGAAAGCTTCGCCGGTCACTGGTGATCCTGGTGATCCTTGTTGCGGCAGCTATCATTGCCAAGGTTGTGCTGGATATGCGGGTGAGCACCGGCTATTCTGTGTTATCCCAGACTGAGCGGGAGGGCGGTACCCAGACCAATTATATGGCCTTTGGCAGTGCTATTCTCCATTACAGCAGTGACGGTGCCTCTCTGGCCTCCAGCGACGGTACCCAGATCTGGAACGAGACCTACGATATGGATACCCCGGTGGCCGATACTGAGGATGATGCGGTAGTGATCTATGACCAGAAGGGTACCACCATGTGCGTGTTTAACAGCAAGGGCCTTCTGGGTCAGGTGACCACAGAGCTGCCCATACTGAAAGCCCGGGTGTCCAGCCAGGGCATGATCGCCGCTATTCTGGAGGATGGGGAGACTACCTGGATCAATTTCTATTCCACTGCAGGGGAGACCATAGCCACGGCCAAGACCCGTATCGACAGCCCCGGCTATCCTATAGATCTGGATGTGTCTGACAACGGTGAGCTTCTGGTGGTGTCCTATGTGTATGTGGACGGCAATACCCCCACCAGCTACGTGGCCTTCTATAATTTCGGTACCACCGGTCAGAACCAGATGGACAATCTGGTGAGCGGTTACACCTACACTGATGTGCTGGTGCCCCAGGTGCGCTTCCTTTCCAACGATACGGCGGTGGCTATCCGGGATGACGGTATTACCCTGTACAAGGGTTCTTCCATCCCCGCAGAGAGCTTTTCTGTGGATGCGGAGTCGGAGATCATCAGCTGCTTTATCTGTGATTCCTCTGTAGGTCTGGTGATGGCCAACCAGGAGGAGGGAGACGATCCCTATCGGATGCAGCTGTACAATCTCAAGGGCAAATGTATTGCCGACAAGACCTTCCAGTCGGAATACACCACGATTCGTGCTGAGGGCAAACGAATTTTGCTGTACAATGACAAACAGCTCAGTATATTTGACACCTCCGGCCGGGAAAAATTCCACGGTACGATCGAAGAGGGCACGATACAGGATGTCTGCACCATCAGCAAAGATCGCTTCCTGGTAGTGATGAACGAAAGCATTGCCACCATCAAGATCAGGTAGTGCGGGACGGAGGTATATATGAACTGGTTGTTTCTTGTTTTGCTGGCCTTTTGCATTTTATATGTGATCCGCGGCGCAAGAAAGGGATTTGTCCGTATGGCGGTATCCATGGTGTTTTTCATCCTGGTTTTCGTACTGTCATCCCTGTTGAATCCCCCTATCAGCAGCTTTTTAAAGAATAATACAGGCATCTACACAGCCTTTACCAAGAGCTGCAGCGATATAATAGAAGATAAATTAGAAGAAACGGGAGAGGAGCTTACCCTGAGCATGCAGGTGAAGGTGATCGATGAGCTGTCTCTTCCCACTACGGTGAAGGAAGGCCTGCTGCGCAACAACACCTCCGCCACCTATCAGCAGCTGGCGGCGAAGCAGTTTGCCGACTATGTGGCCTCCTACCTGGGCAATCTGATGCTCAGTGCTCTGGCCTTTCTGATCTCCTTCTGCCTGGCCCTGGTGCTGGTGCAGATATTTCTCCATGCCACAGATCTGCTCACCGCTCTGCCGGTGATCAGCCAGATCAATTTTCTGGGAGGCGGCCTTTTGGGCTTTGCCGCAGCCATGGTATGGATCGGCCTCTTCTTCCTTCTGGCTTCCCTGTTGTATGAGACAGGCTTCGGCCAGGCGGTGCATGCAGCTTTGCAGGAGAGTGCGGCGGTGCAGTGGTTTTACGATCACAACATCCTTTGGCTCCTGATAGAAATGTTACTGTAGGTATAAAAGAAACATATTGACAAGACCCGGTGTCCATGCTATAGTGTAGTAACGACGTGGAACAGGGTCTTTTTTTTATGCCTGAAATCCTACTGGAAGGGGAGCGTTCCGCGGCGAATAACAAAAATACATGGAGGTGGAAGTCGTGCGCGTGAGAATCACATTGGCATGTACAGAGTGCAAACAGCGTAACTACAACATGACAAAGGAAAAGAAAAACCATCCGGAAAGAATGGAAACCAAGAAGTATTGTAGATTCTGCAAGAAGCACACTATGCACAAAGAAACCAAGTAAGCAGGCTGATGAGAGGTGAAAGTATGACAGAATCAGTAAAAAGCAGCAAAAAGAAAAGCTGGTTTGCCGGACTCAAGAGTGAGTTCAATAAGATTATCTGGGCAGATAACAAGACACTGGCGAAGCAGACTGGTATTGTTGTCGTTGTTACAGCGATTCTGGGTGTTCTGATTTCACTCATTGACAGCGTCGTTTTGCAGCTGGTAAATCTTATTATCAAGTAAGGACAAGGGTGAAAAATGTCAAAGGCAAATTGGTATGTAG
>CAZUBP010000131.1:0-5036 GCA_964618605.1 uncultured Lachnospiraceae bacterium
ATATGCTGACCTCCTCTTCCTTATATAGATTTAATAGCATCTGCCGCAGCCACAGCAGCAGTTGCACAAAAGATTTAACATCAGACATTCCATACAGCAGTTGCCGAAATTCACGCCATTTCCAGAGTACCCGTAGTTTTCTCCCATATTCTGGTACCACTGGGCTCCGCCGTTCTGCAGCTGGGACAACAGCTGACGGTACATGGGGTTCTGGGGCTCCATATCCACGGCACGCTGGGCATCCTCCATGGCATTTACCTGGTTGCCGATACCGTAATTGGCCTGGGCCCGCAGGAAGTACCACTGGGCGTTTCTTTCGGAAATATTATGGAGAACATTCATAGCCTCCTGAAACATGCCGTTCTGAATATAATTGGCTGCTGCCCGAAGCTCGATAGGGCCGTTCTCATAGGAGGATGAACTGCTCTGCTGTCCATAGCCGCCGAAGCCGCCGTAACCGTAGCTGCTCTGGCTGCCGTAACCGCTCTGACTGCCATAGCTGCCGGAGGTTCCTCTCTCCCGCTCCTTCACGATCTGGTTGTAGGCTTCCTGGATCTGCTTGAACATTTCCTCCGCCTGCTCCTTGTTGGGGTTGTTGATATTGGCATCCGGATGGTATTTCCGGCTCAGCTTTCGATATGCTTTTTTTATTTCATCCATGTCGGCTGTACTGGACACACCGAGAATACTATAGGGATCTGTCACGTTGTCTTTTCCTTTTCATGTTTACGTACTAGCGCATATTTTGACCATATTCCACAATACAGGATATTGCGTAAAATGTCCACATTTTGTTCTATGGGAAGCTTCTCAAATTCTCTGGCGGCGTCGGCGGCGATGAGTAACAGCAGCCGGTGCACACGCTCCTGGAAATCCTCTTCCCGATACCAAAGGGCGAAGGGATTGTAGTTGCCCTTCTTGTCGTCCTCTTTTATGTCCTCCCAGGCGTCCATCAGGTAGATAAATTTCCCCATCTGGAAACCAAGCCGTCCCAGAACATCCCGGAAAGCATCCTCTCTGGGGGTAAATATCTCCGCCATCAGCTGACCTGTCAGTCCGGCGGCCCGATCCACATCCCGGCTCTGTTCCTGCTCACACAGCTTCAGCTGCTGCAGATAGGTTTCAATAGCCTTAGCCTGCCGGGGATATCGCTCTGCCGTCCGACGGTAGGTCTTTGCCAGGCTTTTTCCCATAAAGAGGCCGCTGAGCTTTCTTTCATCCTCCCAGTCATCCAGCAGATCGTAGTAGCACAGCAGTACGTTCATATCTGCGGCGTAGGCGGTGGCCGCCCCGGTGATCACCGCATGTTTTTTCAGGGGATGGGGCAAACACCGTTTCCTGCTCTCCTTTGTGGGCTCCTCGTACACCCCCTGGAGCAACAGGGCCAGGAAGGTCATATCATAGGTCAGGGTAAACCGGGACAGCTGGCCATGGCGTTTTTTCAATTCTTCGCAAAGCCCGCAGTACCAGCCCCGATAGATACGTTCCTCTTTTATTTTCAGTTCATCCCGACATACGGTGAGATATCCAAACATAGGCTGTTAACTCTTCCTGATAAATTCTGTATTGCATTTCGGACAATGAATGGAGATCTTTCCTCTGCCTCTGGGCACCCTCACCTTCTGTTTGCAGTGGGGGCAGCGAAAGATCTTATATATTCTGCCCTCTTCTCTTTTTCTTCGCATATCCTCCATGAAGGCGCCTCGATTGTAGCGAAGCTGTAGATAGCGGTCGTTCTCTCTTCTGCGTTTGGTGAAATCCCGGGAAAAAAGACGGTAATAGTCATACACCAGCAGGATCAGGGATCCCCAGTAGAAAATGGAGAATTTCCGGATCACGATGGACAGCACAATAAAAATCAGGGTCACGATATTCAGGAAGCGGCCGAATTCATCCACGCCCCGCTCTCCGTATCTTCCCTGCATAAAGCCTGCATACCAGTTTCTAAACCTTCTCATATCGCATCTGCCTCCCGAAAGCTGCCCTCCCTTGGGGGTAAAGCAGCTTTTCCTTGTATTTTATGGCCATAGTATCTGTTTTGCCGCAGAAATACAATGGCAGAGCCATGAAGTTTTTCTAAAAACTTCATAAAGGGCGCCAACCCGACATTGTTTTTTCCCCTCTTTTCCCGTATTATAGTGGGAGACCAGATAAGCATCTGTATATTCGGAGGTAGCTATGAAAAAAGCAAAACGTATTCTGGCGCTGTGCGGCGTTATTTTTCTCCTTGCCCTGTATCTTTCCACCCTGTTTCTGGCGCTGTTTGACAGCAGCTATTCCATGGGCTTTTTCAAGGCATCCATCTACTGCACCATCGTCATCCCTGTTATTCTTTACAGCGGCATCCTGATCATCCGAAATGCCGAAAAACGGCATGACAGTACCCTGGATCAGAAGGAGGATTCCGAAAAGGAAGATTAATTCACCTTCTCCTTGATGGTACCGTTTCTGTACGCCTTAAGGAGCTCTTCCAGTTCCCGGATGCGCTCCTTCATTTCCATACCCACATCGGTATCGCCTACCACCAGGCGTCTTTCCACATTCTGCACCATAATGGGATCGGAATGGATATCCATTTCCTTCTCTATAGCCTCCTCTGTGGAGGAGAAGGGCTCATGGGCCACCAGCGTCAATCCGTAGGAATTATAGATCAGGGTGTAACCGGCAATGCCTGTCTGCTTCTGGTAGGCTTTGCAGAAGCCGCCATCTATAATCAGCAGCTTGCCGCCGCAGCGAATGGGAGACTCTCCCTTGAGAAGGCGTACCGGCATATGGCCGTTGATAATGTGGGAATTTTCCCCGTACAAACCAAATTCCTGGAGAATGTGATCCAGACTTTTCTCATCGTTGATCAGTTCGTAGTAGGGATTTTTCTTCTCCACATGGGTTTCCGTATCTTTGATAAAATATCTCTCATAGGTAGCCATCTTTTCCTTGCCGAAAAGAGGTGAATCGGGGCTGGACCAGATAAACCACATGATGTCCTGGCCCTTTTTCTTTTCTTCCCTGTTCAGGGCAAAGAAGGCCTTTCTCACATAGGATTCCAGCACATCATACAGCACCCGGCCGGAATATTCCTGTCCATAGACATTTACTTTTTTGAAGCTGCCGTCACGATTCATGGGCACGCAGCCATGGTACATCAGATTGCCGTTATAGACCTTATACAGGTTGCCCTTTTTCAGCAGGAAACGCATATGGGTCTGCAGACGACGGCAGTTTAAAAATGCGGAGGTCAGGCGTTCCATCACCTCTTCCTCCTCCGGGGTAAGGGCATAGGGATCCTTGGGATCAATGGTGGGGAAGTTGGTATCGCTCAGCTCATATTCCCTGCCATCCAGGCAGATCACTCCACGCTCATAGTCCACCTTGTCCAGCAGCAGACGATTTTCCATGTGAAATTCCGGACGGCTCTTGATCAACTGTCCCTCCAGCTTGAACTGGATAACGGCAATAGCCTTATGCATCTTGATATTTACCCGGTTTTCACTGTGGCTGTTGGCCTTTTTGCCGTGAATGGAAAAGCTTTCGCAGGGATCACCCTTGTAGGTGTCAATAGCCAGGGTGGCCAGAGGCAGTATATTGATGCCGTAGCCGTCCTCCAGAATATCCAGATTGCCGTACCGGGCACAGATACGGATCACCGTGGCGATACAGGCCTGCTGTCCTGCTGCGGCGCCCATCCACACAATATCGTGATTACCCCACTGGATATCCAGAGAATGGTAATCCATCAGACGATCCATAATGCTCTGGGGTGCCGGTCCTCTGTCATAAATATCCCCCAAAATATGAAGATGATCCACAACCAGCCGCTTGATCAGGCTGCAAAGGGCCTCAATAAAGCTCTCGGCACAGCCGATCTCAATGATAGTGTTGATAATGGCGTCGTAATAGGCCCCTTTATCCGTCACCTCGGCTTTCTCGGTGATCAGTTCCTCAATAACATAGGCATATTCCTCCGGCAGCGCCTTACGCACCTTGGAACGGGTATATTTGGAAGCCACGCATTTGCATACCTCGATAAGCCGATACAGGGTGATCTTGTACCAGTCCTGAATATGCCCCTCCGACTTCTTTACCATGGAGATCTTCTGGTGGGGATAATAGATCAGGGTGGCCAGTGATTTCTTGTCGGCATAGCTTAAGGTATGGCCGAACACATCGTTGATCTTCTTTTTGACGGAGCCGGAGCCGTTTCGCAGCACATGGGAAAAGGCTTCGTATTCCCCGTGAATATCGGTGATAAAATGCTCCGTTCCTTTCGGCAGGTTTAAGATCGACTGCAGATTAATGATTTCCGTGGAGGCCGCCCCTATGGTGGGGTAGATCTCCGCCAGCCGCTGCAGCAGCTTTACTTCCATTGCATTCATGTAAATAGTCCCCTTTTATATAGTTTCTTGTATTGCTTACACCTGTAGATCAAACAGGGAGATCTGATTGGACTGAGGCAGATTGCCAAAGAGCTTCAGATCATCCATAAGAGATATAACGGTTTTGGACACCTTGGTACGATTCTGGAAATCGTCCTTTGACAGGAAGGTGCCGTCCATGGCAGCCAGTACCACGGCATCAGCTGCCTTGTCTCCCAGGCCGTCGATGGTATCCAGGGCCGGCATCAGCTTGCCCTCCACGATCTGGAAACGGTGAGCCTGAGCCTTGTACAGATCCACGGGCACAAACTCATAGCCCCGGGCGTACATTTCCTGTACCACTCGCATATCCCGCAGGGTATCCTGTTCCTTCTTGGACAGGGTATCCTTTCTTTTTTTGTAATCTTCCAGATAATATTCCAGACGATCCCGGCCGAGACACATCATCTCGTAGTTAAAGGCTGTGGCACGAATACTGAAAAATGCCGCATAATAGGCCAGGGGCTGGAAGATCTTGAACCAGGCAATACGCCAGGCCATCATAACGTAGGCCGCCGCATGGGCCTTGGGAAACATGTACTTGATCTTCTTACAGGACCAGATGTACCACTCCGGCACATCATGCTCCCGCATGGCAGTCTCCCACTCCGGCTTCAGGCCTTT
>CAZUBP010000132.1:0-5008 GCA_964618605.1 uncultured Lachnospiraceae bacterium
TGCACAGAGAAATAAAAAAAGGACAGTCATTGACGGGATGACTGTCCTTTATACTATACGGTATTTAGCTTAGTTCATGCTGCTAACCATCTTGCTCAGACGGGAAACCTTGCGGGATACGTTGTTCTTGTGGTAAACGCCCTTTGTTCCAGCCTTCTCGATGGTGGAAACAGCAGCCTTCAGTGTTGTCTCAGCAACTGCCTTATCGCCAGCCTTAACAGCAGCCTCTACTTTTTTGATAGCTGTCTTAACTGTGGAACGAACTGCTTTATTTCTTTCAGCGTAAGCTCTGCTTACAAGTACTCTTTTCTTTGCGGATTTAATATTTGCCATAAGTTTAATTCCTCCAAATGGATCTGTCATAATTTCATCAAATAGGTCGTCTCAGATCACAGCAGCCGACACGAATCTGCTGTAAACATACCCTGTTATTGTAGTGAATGATCTTTGGTTTGTCAATACATAATCTGGGAAAATCAGCAAAAAATAGAAGAAATAAAAGGACGTACAGAAAGGAATACAGCCTATGATAGATCAGGAAACCATACGTACCGATCTTGCCATAGAACGGCAGGAAAGTCTGCAGAAGATCCACAGCGACATACCGGGGGTGAAGATCCGGAAAAAGAAAAATCCCCTGTGCCGTATCCAGACCACCATAGTGCGCATTGTGACCCGGGAGGGGGAAGAAAATCTCCATAAACCCAAGGGAACCTACATCACCATGGAGATCCCCGATCCCAATCCGGAGGATGATGCCCTGTACCGGGAAGTGACCCGGGAGCTGTGCCGTCACCTCTTGAGTATTCTGAAACGGTACAGACCGGCTTCGGTGCTGGTGGTGGGGCTGGGGAACCGGGATATTACGCCGGATGCACTAGGTCCCCGAGTGGTGAAGCAGCTGCGGGTGTCCCGGCATATTGCTGTGAATTTCGGGAAACAGATGGTGCCCGGGGGCGGCAGCTGTGTGCTCAGCAGTATCGCTCCCGGCGTTATGGGACAGACAGGGATGGAGACGGTGGAGATCGTCCGGGGGATCGTGGTACAGACCAGGCCGGATCTGATCCTGGCAGTGGACGCTCTGGCAGCCAGAAGCGTGAAAAGGCTGAACAGCACTATCCAGATCAGCGACACCGGGATATGTCCCGGCTCCGGTGTCTTTAACGACAGAAAGGGCCTGAACAAAAAGACGCTGGGGGTTCCGGTGATCGGTATCGGTATTCCCACGGTGGTGGATGCAGCCACCATTGCGGCGGAAGCCTGGGGAGAACAGCCGGATAATGGCTTTGGGAGCCTGCGGGAAATGTTTGTAACCCCCAAGGACGTGGATGAAACCCTGAAGATCCTCAGTGATACCCTGGCCCGCTCCATTAATATGGCGGTGGAGGAATATGCGGTGTAAATGGAATTCATAAGGAGCCGGGGCTGCCACATATACTGTAGGAAGCCGTGACATAAAGGCGGCGGGGAAAGGAAGTCCTGCATGGATGAACAGGGGAAAAAAGCGGAGCGAATGATAAAGCTGTCGATCCTGCTCTGCGGCCTGTTGTTTCTGGTGCGGGCGGGACAGGCCTATATGTCCCGGTATGAAGATCCGGAAACCTATCTTTTGCATCAGGGCATTTCCCGGCTGGCCCTCTGGGGAAAGGCCCTGTATCTGCCTGTGCTGGTGTCGAAGGAGTCGGAAACCCTGACAGCGGATCTGTGGATGGAAAAGGCGGCGGATTTTTTCGGCTGGAGTGCAGGGGAGACCTCGGTGTATACGGAGGATGACTATACCCGCCAGGAGCTGATCGAGGCAGGGCGGGAAAACAGTCTCAGTGCTATTCGCCGGGAAAACCAGCTGGCAGGGGCGGATCAGGAGGAAGAAACCGGGGAAACAGAAGCGGAGGAAGCACCGGAAACCGAGGAAGAAGAGACAGAGGCGACAGAAGAGGAGAAAAGGACGGAAAGCTCCGATATTCTGCAGCAGGAGGAGGAAACCGGAGAAACGCTGGCGGAGACAGAGCCGGATTTTCAGACCCTGATAGGGGAACAGTCTGCCCTTTCCTATGAAAAGCTGCTGAAAACCTATTTTGTGGTAGACCCCACCACCCAGGCCTCGGAAAGCCTGGTGAATTATACGAACCTTACAGAGCAGGATCTTTCTCTTCCTTCGATACAGGAGGGGGAGAAGCAGATCCTTATTTATCATACCCATTCCCAGGAGGAATTTGCGGATTCCGTGAAAAACGACCCGGACACCACCATTGTGGGGGTGGGCACCTATTTGGAAGAGCTTCTTACCGCCAAAGGGTATGGGGTGCTCCATGTGACGGACACCTTTGATCTCATAGGCGGAAAGGTGGATCGAAACAAGGCCTACGCCAATGCCCGGGTGAGATTGCAGGAGATCCTGGAGGAAAATCCCTCCCTGCAGGTGATCCTGGATATTCACCGGGATGGGGTGGCGGAGGATAAGCGGCTGGTGACCACCATCGACGGCCGTCCCACGGCGAAGCTGATGTTTTTTAACGGACTCAGCTACAAAAAGACAGAGGGAGAGCTTACCGGTCTGAAAAATCCCTACATACAGGAAAATTTGGCCTTTTCCTTTCAGACGGAATACCTGTGCGACTACTATTATCCTTCTCTCAGCCGTTGTATTTATCTCAAAGCCTATCGGTACAATCTGGATCTTTTACCCCGGTCCATGCTGGTGGAGGTGGGGGCCCAGACCAATACGGTGCAGGAGGCGAAAAATGCCATGCTTTGCCTGGCCAGGGTGTTGGATAAACTGTTACAAGGAGCATGACAGCAGGCGGGAAATATGGTATACTACAACGAAGTACGTGTAAAAGACAATAGTATAACAGGTAACAGGAGGTCATACTTTTGGCAGATATTCAACAGAAGAACATCAGAAATTTTTGTATCATAGCCCATATCGATCACGGGAAATCTACCCTGGCTGATCGTATCATAGAAAAAACCGGTCTGCTCACAGAACGGGAAATGCAGTCCCAGGTACTGGACAACATGGATCTGGAGCGGGAGCGGGGTATTACCATCAAGGCCCAGACGGTGCGTACGATCTACAAGGCCAATGACGGACAGGAGTATATTTTCAATCTGATCGATACCCCCGGCCATGTGGATTTTAACTATGAGGTGTCCCGAAGCCTGGCGGCCTGCGACGGTGCCGTGCTGGTAGTGGATGCGGCTCAGGGTATTGAGGCCCAGACGCTGGCTAATGTATATCTGGCCCTGGATCATGACCTGGATGTGTTCCCTGTCATTAATAAAATTGACCTGCCCAGTGCGGATCCGGAGCGTGTGGTGGAGGAGATAGAGGACGTGATCGGCATTGAGGCCCAGGATGCTCCCCGGATCTCTGCCAAGCAGGGACTGAATAACGATCAGGTGGTGGAGCAGATCGTGGAGAAGATCCCGGCTCCCGTGGGGGATCCTGAAGCTCCCCTGCAGGCGCTGATCTTTGATTCCCTTTATGATCCCTACAAGGGCGTTATTATTTTCTGCCGTATCAAGGAAGGTACAGTGCGGAAGGGAACGCCCATTCGTATGATGGCTACCGGTGCCTCTGCAGATGTGGTGGAGGTAGGCTATTTCGGTGCAGGACAGTTCATTCCCTGCGAGGAGCTTACCGCCGGAATGGTAGGCTATATCACCGGCAGTATCAAGAATGTCCGGGATACCCGGGTGGGTGATACGGTGACGAACCGGGAATTCCCCTGCGAAAAGCCCCTGCCGGGCTACAAAAAGGTAAATCCCATGGTGTACTGCGGTATGTATCCCGCAGACAGCGCCAAGTATCCGGATCTCAGAGACGCTTTGGAAAAGCTGCAGTTAAATGACGCTTCTCTCCAGTTTGAGCCGGAGACCTCTCTGGCCCTGGGCTTTGGCTTCCGCTGCGGTTTCCTTGGCCTGCTGCATCTGGAGATCATCCAGGAGCGTCTGGAGCGGGAATACAATCTGGATCTGGTGACTACGGCTCCCGGCGTTATCTACAAGGTACACCGGACGGACGGGGAGGTCATTGACCTGACCAATCCCTCCAATCTGCCGGACCCCTCCGAGATCGAATACATGGAGGAGCCTTTTGTCACCGCAGAGATCATGGTGACCAGCGAGTATATCGGCTCTATTATGGATCTGTGCCAGGAGCGGCGGGGCATTTACCTGAGTATGGAATACATCGAGGAGACCCGTGCCCTGCTGAAGTATGAGCTGCCGTTGAATGAGATCATTTACGATTTCTTTGACGCATTGAAATCCAGGTCAAGGGGCTACGCATCCTTTGACTATGAGATGAAGGGCGATGTGCGCTCCGAGCTGGTGAAGCTGGACATCCTCATCAACCGTGAGCCGGTGGATGCCCTGTCCTTTATCGTGTTCGCTGACACGGCATACGACAGGGGACGCAGGATGTGCGAGCGCCTCAAGGAGGAGATCCCAAGACATCTGTTTGAGATCCCCATTCAGGCAGCGGTCGGCAGCAAGATCATCGCCCGTGAGACGGTGAAGGCGATGCGCAAGGATGTGCTTGCAAAGTGCTACGGCGGCGATATTACCCGTAAGAAAAAGCTGCTGGAGAAGCAGAAGGAAGGCAAAAAGCGTATGCGCCAGGTGGGCAACGTGGAGATCCCCCAGGAAGCGTTTATGAGTGTGTTGAAGTTAGATGAGGGAAAATGATGGAGCTATACGTCCATATTCCGTTTTGTATAAAAAAATGTGCTTACTGCGATTTCCTGTCTGCCCCGGCGGATCTTGAGACCATAGGGCAATATATGAAGATGATGGAGAAGCAGCTTGTAAGCCAGGCTGCTTCTTTTCGGGAGAAGCCAATCGAGACGGTGTTTATCGGCGGCGGCACGCCGTCCATTTTATCTGCCGGGCAGATATGCAGGCTTCTGGAGGTGATCCGGCGGGAGTTTTCCCTTGCGGAGGATGCGGAGATCACCATGGAGGCCAATCCCGGCACGCTGGGCCGGGAGAAGGCACAGGCGAT
>CAZUBP010000133.1:0-4995 GCA_964618605.1 uncultured Lachnospiraceae bacterium
TCAGCGGTAATACCTACGGCAGCACTACAGAGCAGACGACCGTGCTCGCACTTTGCGGAACGGGGATATTTGATTTGTTTTTCGATATCCTTAATGGTAATGAGACCATCAAGCTTAAAATCCTTGTCTACAATACCAAGTTTTTCTTTTCTGGCCTTTGCCAGGATAGATTCGGCCTCCTCCAGGGTGATTCCCTCGGGAGCAGTTATCAGATTTTCAGAGGTCATGGACTCTCTGATCTTTTTGGTGAAATCTTCTTCAAATTTCAGGTCACGGTTAGTAATAATACCTACCAGTTTCCTGTTTTCTGTGATAGGAACTCCGGAGATACGGAATTTCGCCATTAAATTGTTGGCATCCTCCAGAGTATTGTCGGGAGAAAGATAAAAAGGATCGGTAATAACGCCGTTCTCGGAACGTTTTACCTTATCAACTTCATCTGCCTGTGCCTCGATGGACATATTTTTATGGATAATACCGATACCACCCTGTCTTGCCATAGCGATCGCCATGCGATGTTCGGTGACGGTATCCATGCCGGCACTCATCATCGGGATATTGAGCTTGATCTTTTTTGTCAACCAGGTTGACAGATCAACCATGTTGGGTGTCACTTCTGAATACTGCGGAACCAGAAGCACATCATCAAAGGTAATGCCTTCACCAATAATCTGACCCATATTTGCCTCCTTTTCATCTTGCATAGTGTATTAAGTTGTCCCATAGTTTATCAAATCTATTCTTCACTGTCAATTGGCATTTTGTCCCCATATTTGCCGTTTTTTGCGACGGATTCTCTCTTTTTTCAGACGTTATTTTTTTTAATAAGTATTAATAAGGAAGAATTTCTCTGTAGATTCTCTGTCTATGGAAAAAGAGAGCACTCCATGTGGAATGCTCTCTTCGTTTCTTTATTTATTACATCATACCGCCCATGCCCGGGTTTCCTGCGGGAACAGCAGGAGCCGGCTCTTTGATGGTAGATACTACAGATTCTGTGGTCAGCAGAGTAGCTGCTACGCTGGTAGCGTTCTGCAGTGCGCTTCTGGTAACCTTTGCGGGATCCAGAATACCTGCGTCAACCATGTTAACGTATTCTTCTTTGTATGCATCAAAGCCAACACCGATCTCGGATTCTCTGACTTTATTGATAATAACAGCGCCTTCCAGACCTGCATTTGCTGCGATGTGGAACAGCGGAGCCTCCAGAGCCTTCAGAATAATGCGGGCACCTGTTTTCTCATCACCCTCCAGAGTATCTGCCAGCTGAGCAACCTTCTTGGAAGCATAGATGTAAGCAGAGCCACCGCCCTGTACGATACCTTCCTCAACAGCAGCTCTTGTAGCAGCCAGAGCATCCTCCATACGAAGCTTAGCTTCCTTCATCTCTGTCTCGGTAGCAGCGCCTACACGGATAACGGCTACGCCGCCAGCCAGTTTAGCCAGTCTCTCCTGCAGCTTCTCACGATCAAAGGTAGAGGTTGTCTCCTCGATCTGGCTGCGGATCTGAGCGATACGGGCGCTGATAGCTGCCTTATCACCCTCACCGTCAACGATGATGGTGTTTTCTTTCTGAACTTTAACGGATTTTGCACGACCAAGCTGTGCAATAGTGGTATCCTTCAGCTCCAGACCCAGATCGGAGGTGATCACCTGTCCGCCGGTGAGAGTAGCGATATCTTCCAGCATAGCTTTTCTTCTGTCGCCAAAGCCCGGTGCCTTAACAGCAACTACAGAGAAGGTACCACGCAGCTTGTTCAGGATCAGAGTTGTCAGGGCTTCACCTTCCACATCCTCTGCAATAATCAGCAGCTTGGAGCCGGACTGTACGATCTGCTCCAGCAGCGGCAGGATCTCCTGGATATTGGAGATCTTCTTGTCTGTGATCAGAATATAGGGATTCTCCAGAACAGCTTCCATCTTCTCCATATCGGTAGCCATGTAAGCGGAAATATAACCACGGTCAAACTGCATACCTTCTACCAGGTCCAGCTCTGTTTTCATGGTCTTGGACTCTTCGATAGTGATAACGCCATCCTCAGAAACCTTTTCCATAGCATCGGCAACCAGCTGTCCTACTTCCTCATCACCGGCGGAAATAGCGGCAACCTTGGCGATCTGCTCTTTACCGCTTACCTTTTTGCTCATAGCAGCGATCTCAGCAACAGCTGCATCGCAGGCTTTTCTCATACCTTTTCTCAGTACGATCGGGTTAGCGCCTGCTGCCAGGTTCTTCATACCCTCGTTTACCATAGCCTGAGCCAGAACAGTAGCTGTTGTTGTACCGTCACCGGCTACATCATTTGTTTTGGAAGCAACTTCGCGGATCAGCTGAGCTCCCATATTTTCAAAGCCGTCCTCCAGCTCGATCTCCTTAGCGATAGTAACACCGTCGTTTGTGATCAGGGGAGCGCCGTAGGATTTATCCAGAACTACGTTTCTTCCTTTCGGTCCCAGTGTAACACGTACAGTGTCTGCCAGTTTATTTACACCTGCTTCAAGAGCAGATCTTGCTTCCGCACCAAATTTAATTTCCTTTGCCATGATACTTTGTCCTCCCTGATATTATTTTAAGATAGCCAGGATGTCATCCTGCTTAATAATCATGTATTTTTCTTCTTCCACTTCGATTTCGGTTCCTGCATATTTTGCGTAAACAACCTGATCTCCCGGTTTTACTTCCATAGCTACGGTCTTACCGTCTACAATACCTCCCGGTCCTACAGCTACGACCTCAGCCATCTGGGGTTTTTCTTTCTCGCTGCCCGGCAGAACGATTCCGGATTTTGTGGTCTCTTCAGCAATAATTTTCTTTAAAACAACTCTGTCTCCCAAAGGTACTATTTTCATTAGCTTGTCCTCCTTATGATCGCTCATTTTATTAGCACTCATTGTGTTCGAGTGCTATCAACTACAGCATATATTAGTTATTTTGCCTGTTTTAGGCAACCGCATCATGTAGTGTGTTTTTTAATGTTTTCTCATATTATCTCTTATTTTCTCGTTATATCTATTATTTTCTCATGATTTCATTTTGTGTTTAAAATCATCTATTATATATGCAAAAAAAGCAAAAAAATACCGCTTCCCGGAAGGAAACGGTATTCTCCTTTACTCTTTTTCTTTCATTTTTTCCAATTCATCAAAGATCACATCGTTCAGCACCTTGATGTAGGTACCACGCATACCGCTGGATCTGGATTCGATGATGCCGGCACTTTCAAACTTACGCAGGGCATTGACGATAACGGAACGGGTAATACCTACCCGATCGGCGATCTTGCTGGCTACCAGAATACCCTCATTGCCGTCCAGCTCCTCGAAAATATGGGTAATGGCTTCCATCTCGGAGAAGGACAGGGTATTGAAGGCGGATTTTACTACCTGCACCTTTCTGGCCTCTTCCTGATTCTCCTCATTAACGGAACGCATCATTTCCAGTCCGACTACGGTGGTTCCGTATTCGCTGACAATGATATCGTCTATATCGTATGGCTGATCACTTCTATACATAAATAATGTGCCCAGTCGTTCGCCCGCAATATCTATGGGACTGATGATGGCATCGTAATTGCGAATGTTGCTGCCGAGGAAGCCCAGGGTTTCCAGATTTACATTCTCCTTGGTAGACAAAACGCTTAAAAACCGGTCATTTAACAGGGGGTCTACATAACCACCCACCTTGTCCTCGATCAGTTCTGTAATTTCATCTACCCCTTTACAGATCCCAACACCAAGAACCTTACCTTTGCGGCTGATAACCAGAATATTGGAAGAAAGGGTCTCTACCAATACTTCGCAGATATCATTGAATACCACCTTTGTTGAATTGTTGTTGTGCAACAGTTTGTTGATTTTCCTTGTTTTGTCCAGTAACTGTACGCTCACCGCGGCCTCCTTTCGTTCGACTTGTAACGCTTCCTGTAGTTATCCTACTCTACCTATAGAGTAAACTATAATTTTTGCTTAATCAAGTACTTTTTCAAAAAAAATCAGACTTCTTGACCTTGTTTTCTCTTTTAAGTATATTTTACGAAAAAAGCGACCTTTTCGGGCCGCTTTGCTCTATTTATCGTTTTTTGTATTCAATTCAACATATCCGCAATTTTTGTCGTTACAGGCAACCTTATTTCCTTTAATTACCATATAACCGCCGCAATTGGGACATTTCTTTTCCACAGGGCGCTGCCAGGACATGAAATCACATTCCGGATTGTTCTCGCAGCCGTAATAAATACGACCCTTCTTGGTTCTCCGCAGCACTACGTCCTTTCCACAGGTGGGACAGGCTACGCCGATCTTTTCCAGATAGGGCTTGGTGTTCTTGCACTCCGGGAAACCGGGACAGGCCAGGAAACGACCGTGCGGTCCGTATTTAATGACCATATGTCTGCCGCAGTTTTCGCAGATAACATCGGTAACCTCATCTTCGATCTTTACCTTTTCCAGTTCCTCCTGGGCCGCCTGTACAGCCTGGTCCAGATCCGGATAGAAATTGCGAACGATGGTTTTCCAGTCGATGGTGCCCTCAGCCACCTGATCCAGCAGACCTTCCATGGTAGCTGTGAAGTTCACATCCACAATGCTGGGGAAGGCTTCCTTCATCATGTTGTTTACCACTTCACCCAGTTCCGTCACGTAAAGGTTTTTATTTTCCTTGGCAATATAGCGTCTTGACAAAAGCAGGGTAATGGTAGGCGCATAGGTGCTGGGACGGCCGATGCCCAGCTCCTCCATTGCACGTACCAGGGATGCTTCCGTATAGTGGGCAGGGGGCTGGGTAAAATGCTGCTTCTCCACAAATTCCTGCATTGTCAGCTCTGTATCCTTGTCAAGACTTCCGGCAAGCTGTACATTTTCTTCCTTTTCATCCTCTGACTCCGTGTAGACACTTAAAAAGCCGTCAAACAAAATCCTCGATGCAGCCACGGAAAAGCTGTGTCCGTTTGCACCGATTTTTACGGAAGTAGTCTCATATTTGGCAGGCTGCATTCT
>CAZUBP010000134.1:0-4977 GCA_964618605.1 uncultured Lachnospiraceae bacterium
GCTGCTGGAAGGCGTGATGCGGTCCGGAAAAGAGCTTCTGATCATTGCAGAGGACGTGGAAGGTGAGGCACTGACAACATTGATTCTCAACAGACTTCGCGGCACGCTGAAGGTGGTTGCTGTGAAGGCACCGGGTTACGGCGATAACCGTAAGGAAATGCTGAAGGATATCGCCATTCTTACCGGTGGTCAGGTGATCAGTGATGATCTGGGTATGCAGCTGAAGGATACCACACCGGATATGCTGGGTCATGCAAAATCCATAAAGGTAACCAAGGACACTACGGTTATCGTAGATGGCGAGGGTGAAAAGGCAGCCATTGAGGAACGTATCGCCGGTCTGCAGCGTCAGGCAAAGGCCACCACATCCAGCTATGACAGAGAGAAGATCGTAGAGCGTATTGCCAAACTGGGTGGCGGCGTAGCTGTAATCCGTATCGGTGCAGCTACTGAGACAGAGATGAAGGAAGCAAAATACCGTATGGAGGATGCCCTGAATGCTACACGTGCAGCTGTATCTGAGGGAATTATCCCCGGAGGCGGTTCTGCTTACGTTCACGCACAGAAAGCCGTGAATAAGCTGGCAGCAGGGCTGGATGGAGATGAAAAAACAGGTGCAATGATCGTAGCCAAGGCTCTGGAAGCACCTCTGCACACCATTGTTGAAAATGCAGGTCTGGAAGGGGCTGTTGTCATCAACAAGGTAAAAGAGCAGGCAGATGGCATGGGCTTTGACGCCGTTACAGAGAGCTACGTGGATATGATGGAAGCCGGTATTATTGATCCGGTAAAGGTTACCAAGAATGCCCTTGCTAATGCTGTCAGCATTTCTGCAACTCTGTTGACCACAGAGGCGGCGGTAGGTACCATTAAAGAGGCACAGCCGGAAGCCGCAGCAGGAAATTCTATGGATATGGGATATTAAAAATTTCCTGAATGAGGGAAAAGAAAAAACGGATTTGATACAGGCCGGAAGATGAAAATCTTCCGGCTTTGTTTCTTTTCGGTTTAGATTAACAGGGTATGCTGAGAAAAAATACAGGAGGAAGAAACAGGTGAAGCAATGGAAGAATAAGATTACACAATTCCTCAGAGGAAGATATGGACTGGATGATCTGGGGAAAAGCATTTTCCTTGTGAGTATTGTGCTTTACGTGCTGGGCGCAGCCATGAAAAACGGGGGACTGGCTCTGTTGGGCATGATAGGACTGTTGATCTTCTGCGTCAGAGTGCTGTCCGGTGACCGATGGACAAGGCGGGAGGAAAATTGCAGATATCTGGCTTACGTAAAGCTGTGGAAACTGAAATATGAAAATAGAAAGACGGCAAAGGTATATATGTGCAGTAGATGCGGCAGATACATAAGAGTACCCAAGGGCAAGGGGAAAATACAGATTACCTGCCCCGGCTGCGGTAATCGCACAGTGCGAAAAACCTGAGGAAAGGAAAAATATGATGAACGAAGTAAAAGATCCAAAAAAACCAGTGTATTATTTCTATGTGATCGTTATTTTAGGTATTATCCTCTTTAATTTTCTGGTAATGCCATGGTTTGTACAGCGGCAGGTGAAGGAAGTAGACTACAGTACCTTTATCACGATGACCGAAAATAAAGAAGTCGGGACAGTGCAGATCCAGAGTAACCAGATCATATTTACAGATCAGGATGGCGAACAAGTGTATAAAACCGGTGTCATGGATGATCCGGAGCTGGTGACCAGACTGGAAACCTCCGGCGCCACTTTTTCCAGTAAAATCGTGGAGGAGACATCACCTTTCCTGAGTATCCTGCTATACTGGATCCTGCCCATGGCGGTATTTTTGATCATAGGTCAGCTGATGTCCAAAAAACTGGTATCCAGAGCCAATGAACCCGGTTCTATGATGTTCAATATGGGAAAAAACAATGCCAAAGTGTATGTAAAATCCTCCAGCGGTATTACCTTCGCTGATGTAGAAGGTGAGGACGAGGCAAAGGAGAATCTGGAGGAGATCGTGGATTATCTTCATAATCCGGATAAATATAAAGAGATCGGTGCTTCCATGCCGAAAGGTGTATTGTTGGTAGGCCCTCCAGGAACCGGTAAAACCATGCTGGCTAAGGCTGTAGCCGGAGAGGCAAATGTACCTTTCTTTTCCATATCCGGTTCGGAATTTGTGGAAATGTTTGTAGGTATGGGCGCCTCAAAGGTGCGTGACCTTTTCAGTCAGGCAAAGGAAAAGGCCCCCTGTATCGTCTTTATTGATGAGATTGACGCCATCGGTCAGAAGCGAAACAGTGGACATATGGGTGGCAACGACGAGCGGGAACAGACCCTGAATCAGCTGCTGACAGAGATGGACGGTTTTGAGGGTAATAACGGGGTTATTATTCTGGCGGCTACCAACCGGCCGGAAGCTCTGGATCCGGCGTTGACGCGTCCGGGGCGTTTTGACCGCCGTGTGCCGGTAGAACTGCCGGATCTTAAAGGTCGGGAGGCTATCCTCAGAGTACATGCTAAAAAGATCAAGGTGGCAGACGGGGTAGATTTCAAACAGATCGCCCGTATGGCTTCCGGCGCCTCCGGAGCTGAGCTGGCCAATATTGTCAATGAAGCAGCTCTCCGGGCAGTACGGGATAAGCGGCAATACGCCACTCAGGCTGATCTGGAGGAGAGCATAGAGGTGGTTATCGCCGGATATCAAAAGAAGAATGCTATTCTTACGGACAAAGAGAAATGGACAGTTGCCTACCACGAGATCGGTCATGCCCTGGTAGCAGCCAAACAGACAAATTCTGCTCCGGTGCAAAAGATCACCATTATTCCCAGAACCTCCGGCGCCTTGGGTTACACCATGCAGGTGGAGGAAAATAACCACTATATCATGACCAAGGAAGAGCTGGAAAATAAGATCGCCACCTATACCGGGGGACGGGCCGCTGAGGAGATTACCTTTAATACCATATCCACCGGTGCTTCCAACGATATAGAACAGGCTACCAAGCTGGCCAGATCCATGGTTACCAGGTACGGCATGAGCCGGGATTTTGATATGGTAGCCATGGAAACTACCAACAATCAGTATTTGGGCGGTGATACTTCTCTGGTTTGCTCTGCCAAAATGCAGGCACAG
The DNA here is from genome assembly GCA_964618605.1 of uncultured Lachnospiraceae bacterium. Classification (GTDB taxonomy): domain Bacteria; phylum Bacillota; class Clostridia; order Lachnospirales; family Lachnospiraceae; genus UBA11957. The sequence continues at coordinate 3,115 of CAZUBP010000134.1, forward strand.
ATCGACGAGCAGGTCATTGATATTGTGAAGAAGCAGCATGCAAAAGCTGTGCAGATCCTTATGGACAACCATGACAAGATGCGGGAGCTTTCCGAATATCTCTATGAAAAAGAGACTATTACCGGAGAAGAGTTCATGCAGATCCTGAACGCATAGAAAAATACAGATAAAGAAATCGTCGGAAAGCTCCGGCGATTTCTTTTGCATACATAAACTTATTTTACGATCCGATAATATACTCTGGCAGTGAGGCGGTAGATCACACTGTAGATCAGGGAAAATATGCCCAGAGAACACAGAGTACACAGGAAAAACAGCAGTCGATCAGACTGGAAGAGGATCTTCAGCAGCTTGTTGAGCATGGGGAAGGCGAAGGCGGTATGCAGGGCAGCCACCAGGAGGGGCAGGAAAAATACCAGCAAAATCTGCGAACGGATAGTGCTTTTGATCTCCTGGGGACTCATGCCCACCTTCTGCATGATCTGGAATCGCTCCCGATCCTCATAGCCCTCGGAAATCTGCTTGTAGTAGATGATCAGCGTGGTGGCAAAGAGGAAGATCAGAGAAAGCAAAATTCCCAGAAACAGGAGCGTGCCATCCATGCCGTACAGGTATTCCTTTTCATCCCACAGGCTGTCGGTACCCATGCCGGTGGAGCCTGTAGCATTCGGCTGATCTGCGGCATAGGCCATAACCCCTTCTCTTAAGCTATCATAAAAATCCTCATAGACCAGAGCGGCGGCCTCCTTATCGGCAAAATCCAGCACCAGCTTCTGGCTGATCTTGGAGGCGTAATCCTGATAAATCTTCTGATTGCCGGCGTACAGCTCCCGGAAGGTCTCTTCATCCGGCAGGACAATGCCGTAGCAGTCCACCAGTGAGTAGCCATCCATGGAAATGGGAAATTCCGTGAGGGAAGCAGCGCAGTGGTAGGTCTGCCCTTGAAGGGACAGGGTATCCTCCAGCTGTGCGGCATTGCTGGGAAGCGCGTACACCCCGATCTGATTTTTGTCCAGAGACAGGGAAATGCCGGTAAGCTTTTCATATTCTGCTTCAGTAACAAAAAAGCATGCAGTAACCTCCGAAAGGATAGCGCTGTACTCCTGGAAATCATCCTTCATTACCAGGGTATTCCCATCGTGGATCATGGTGCAGGAAAAGTAGGTCTGGGTAGTGACATGGCTGATGGCAAGTCCGGTCTCCTGGGCGGCTTCCCGGGCTATAACTTCCAGATCCTCCAGAGAAATAGGGATATCTTCCTCCTCCGTAGTACTGTAGCTGGCGGAAATATAGTAATCGTGAGGAAAGTGCTGTTTCAGGGTGGTTTGGATACCGGCATACATACTGATGGTGGTGGAGAGCATGACCAGCACCATAGTGGCCAGGATGGCAATGGAAGCCAGTCCCATGGCGTTTTGCTTCATGCGGTAGAGCAGACCGGAAACAGAGATCATATGCCGGGGATGATAGTAATATTTCTTATTGTTTTTCAGCAGCTTCAGCAGAGCAATGGTGCCGGAGAGAAACAGGCAGTAGGTGCCGACAATAACCAGGAGTACAGCCACAAAGAAAAGAGTCAGCGCCTGGAGGGGATTTTGGGTCGCCACAGCGATACCGTAGCCTGCCCCCAGTGTCAGGATGCCCACAAGCAGGATCAGCTTTTTGACCCGGGGCTCCTTTTCTCCGGTGTGGGTGCTGATGAGCAGATCCAGGGGATTTAAACGGGCGATCTGTATGCGGTTGTACAGGAAAGTACACAAATACAGTGCCAGGAAAAACAGAGCTGCAGGAAGCAGCGTTTTCCAGGAAACATGGTAAAAGCCCAGAACACTGTCCACATGGAGAATGCGGCAGATCAAAAGG
>CAZUBP010000135.1:0-4865 GCA_964618605.1 uncultured Lachnospiraceae bacterium
TTTACCAATGGGGAGATCGGAGGGCTGTACATTGTGGCAACGTCGGTGGTGGTGGTGCTTTCCCTGCTCGTGGCGGTTCCCCTTACGGACAGTATCCTGCGGCTGCTGTTCCACTCGTATCTTTATACGGAAATTACAGGATACATTCCCTATATCATTTCCCCGAACTGCTTCATATTTATGGTGGTGCTGGGAATCATCTGCTACGGTGCGGTATCGGTGCTGCAGCTTGTGAAAATACAAAGGATTCCGAAAAGTGATGCCTTGAAAAATGTAGAGTAGAAAGAGAGGAAATTATTATGAATAAAATTACAGTAAAAATTGACGGTATGATGTGTGGGATGTGCGAAAGTCACGTAAATGACGCCATTCGTAAAAAATTTCAGGTGAAGAAGGTGACCTCATCACACGCAAAAGGCGAGACGGTTATTCTTACGGAGGAATCCATCACGGAAGAGCAGCTGCGTTCCACCATTGATCCCACAGGATATCAGGTGAAAAGTGTTACCACAGAGCCCTATGAGAAAAAGGGACTGTTTGGATTCGGAAGAAAATAAGCCTTACGCTCCATATGGAATTTAAAAAATCCCCCAAAAAAATACCGGGAACGCATTTTCTTTGCGTATCCCGGTATTTTTACGCCTCCTGTCAGGGGCGGTTATTGGCAGTTGCCCAGATATTCTTTATCGGAAATCTTGGAGGATTTGATGGCATCCTGGATAGCCAGGGACATTACCTCTGCAGCCAGTGTTCCGGCGGCGTTAATGTCGGCGAAAACCTGTCCTGTGCTGGCGGCATAGATAGAATCGCCGTCTGCCATGGTGCCTACGGGAGAAATACATCTGGCATAGGCGGTACGGGTCATGGAGGCGATCTTGTTCATCTCTGCCTTGGTAAAGGAACCGTTGGTGACAACGGCACCGATGGTGGTATTGCCGGTGAAAAGATCCCGGGGTTTCAGGAAACGGTACATTTCCTGGGCGGTATCCAGATAACCGCTGCGGTCGGCTGTCTTTAAGCCGGCGATTTTTTTGCCGTTTTTGGGATTGAAGATATCTCCCAGAGCGTTGACCACCACAATGGCAGCCATCTGCAAAGGTCCTGCCTGAAGGGCGGCGATACCTAAACCGGATTTGCAGGCCTGGCCCATACCGTAGAGCTTGCCTACAGTGGCACCGGTACCGGCACCGATATTGCCGGAACGGCTGTCCGTACAGGCAAGGGCGTGGCGGCAGGCTTCTTCACCCATGGCAGCATCCGGCCGTATATCGGCACTGCCGTAGGTCAGATCATAGATACAGGACTGGCAGACCAGAGGTATATTGGCCACACCGGTGGGGTACCCTATGCCCTGAGACTCCAGAAAATGCATAACACCGTCTGCGGCAGCCAGACCGAAAGCGGATCCGCCGGAGAGAACGATGGCATTGATGGGATTATCTGCAGTGATGGGAGAGGTAAGAGGTGTCTCCCGGGAAGCGGGGCCACCGCCGCTGATATCGCAGCCTACCCGGGCACCGTTGGGAAAATACAGTACGGTAACACCGGTTTTGCCCTTGTCATCGGATGCATGACCGATGCGCAGATTGGTAATTTCTTTGATGGATATTTCTCTGGTATAAGACATAGGTTCCTCCTTTTTTTGCAAATGCAGGGCACAGGCCCTGCAGCATATAGCATATCAGAAACGCTTCAACGCAGCGCTTAAAGCACGGGAGATAACACTGCCCAGGACGAAGCAGACAACAGCCTCGATCAGGCCCTGGACGCCTACGAAGGCAGCCACGAAGAAAAGGGGATTGGACACCCCAAGACCGGCGGCGATACCCTGAACATATTCCGTGTTGTAGTAGAAAATACAGATAAAGCTCATGAAAAAGAATGTATTTAACAGAGGGCAGGCCAGAGATGCCACATAGGGGGCCAGCTTCCTGGAGCTTTCCTTTTTACGAAGTCCGGCGGCGATAAGACCGGTGATCCAGCCTACCAGCACCCGGGCAACAACGCAGGTGATAAAAAGTCCCACCGGATTAATGGACAGCAGCATAGCGCTGAAGGCTGAACTGCCGGTGAGGGCATTATAGAAACTGGTGGCGCCGAAGGCCAGACCACAGATGGCTCCTCCTTTGGGGCCGAGAATCACAGCACCAACGGCAACGGGTACGGTCAGCAGCGTGACGGACAGGCCGGGGGTACGGATGTAGCCTAAGGGGGTGAAAGCCATCAGCAGTATGATGGCGATCATCATAGCCAGCTCCACCATGTAACGGGTGTCGAATTTTTTGTTTCCTCTGTTCATAACAAAGTCTCCTTCTCATCTGATAAAACGGCGCATTGCGTCCCCTGTTTTTCAGATCTGTTAGAATTAGTATGTGGGGATATAGCGTCAATGCAAAAAAGAAAGGGCATCAGAACAGAAAAAAGCGCAGCAAACAAAAGGTTCACTTCTGGTGAACGGGAATGTAGATACCATATAGGTTATCTCATGAAAAACAGTCTGTAAGTTGCTATTGTAAGGATGCATTTTCTTTCGAATAACGCTCCCTTGTAAGATACCATATTTGAAAGAAAACCGCAATGCAGAGGGGAATATTTCCCTAATCCCGGAGTAGTTTCGTCAGGGTAAGTGTGGTATACTGGAATGGCGAGTAATGAACTGACAACAGGAAACAAAAGGATAAAGGAGAATATACAATGAACTATCAGGATATTCTGGATAATGCCAGAGGAAATATGGGCCCCTGTAAGGTCTGTCCGGTTTGTGACGGCAGAGCCTGTAAGAATACAGTTCCCGGTCCGGGAGCCAAGGGCGTAGGAGATACAGCGATCCGCAATTATCAGAAATGGCAGGAAATTCGTGTCAATATGGATACCATCTGCGAAAATCGCCCTATCGATACCAGCTTTTCCCTTTTCGGTGAGACCTACAAATATCCCATTTTTGCCGGTCCGGTAGGTGCCATGAAGATGCATTACGGAGATAAATACGACGATCTTACCTACAATGAGATCCTGGTGCAGGCCTGTGCCGATGCTGGCATTGCCGCTTTTACCGGCGATGGTCTTAACGCCGAGGTAGTCAAGGCAGCAGCCAGAGCTATCGGTAAGGCAGGGGGCAAGGGTATTCCCACCATCAAGCCCTGGAGCCTTCCTCTCATCAAGGAGAAAATGGATCTGGTTAAGGCAGCAGGTGCCAAAGTAATTGCCATGGACATTGATGCAGCAGGCCTTCCCTTCCTGAAAAATATGGAGCCCCCTGCAGGTTCCAAAACTGTGGAGGAGTTAAAGGAGATCATTGCCTATGCAGAGGTTCCCTTTATTATCAAGGGTATTATGACGGTGAAAGGGGCAGTAAAAGCCATGGAAGCCGGTGCTGCAGGCATTATCGTTTCCAATCATGGCGGCCGGGTGCTGGATCAGACACCGGCCACAGCAGAGGTGCTGGCAGATATTGCCCTGGCAGTAGGAGGCAAGATGAAGATTCTGGTGGACGGCGGTATCCGTTCCGGTGTGGACGTATTCAAGGCACTGGCTCTGGGAGCTGACGGTGTAGTGATCGCCCGTCCCTATGTAACGGCTGTATACGGAGGCGCTGCTGAGGGTGTTGCCGCATATACGGAGAAGCTGGGTGGTGAGCTGGCAGATACTATGGCAATGTGCGGAGCCCACAGTCTCTCAGAGATCAGCAAGGATATGATTTGGACAAAATAAAATCAGCATAAAGGAGAATAAAGCATGAAGATTCTTGTTACCGGAGGCGCCGGTTATATCGGCAGCCATACTTGTGTGGAGTTATTAAATGGCGGTTATGAAGTAGTGGTGCTGGACAATCTCTATAATTCCAGCGAGGAAGCCTTAAAGAGAGTAGAGCGTATCACAGGAAAGAAGCTGACCTTCTACGAAGGAGATATGCTGGATCGGGAGATCTGTGAGAAGATATTTACGGAGCACCAGATCGATGCGGTGATCCATTTTGCCGGTCTGAAGGCGGTAGGCGAGTCCGTAGAAAAACCCTGGGAGTATTACTACAACAATATTACCGGTACATTGATCCTGACGGATGTTATGCGGAAGCACGGCTGTAAAAATATCGTGTTCTCTTCCTCTGCTACCGTTTACGGTGATCCTGCCCAGATCCCCATTACCGAGGAATGCCCCAAGGGTCAGATCACCAATCCCTATGGTCAGACTAAGGGAATGCTGGAGCAGATCCTGACAGACCTTCATGTGGGAGATCCCCAGTGGAATGTGATCCTGCTTCGCTATTTCAATCCCATCGGTGCCCATGAAAGCGGCCTTATCGGTGAGGATCCCAAGGGAATTCCCAACAATCTGGTGCCCTACATTGCCCAGGTGGCTGTAGGAAAGAGAGAATGTTTAAGCGTTTTCGGTGACGATTACCCCACACCGGACGGCACAGGCGTAAGAGATTATATCCATGTGGTAGACCTGGCCGTGGGACACGTATGCGCATTAAAGAAGATGGAGACTACCAAGGGTGTGCTGATCTACAATCTGGGTACAGGAAAGGGCTACAGTGTGCTGGATGTGCTTCATGCTTATGAAAAAGCCTGCAAAAAAACCCTGCCCTACAAGATCTGCCCCCGTCGTGCAGGGGATATTCCCACCTGCTATTCCGACCCCACCAAGGCAGAGCGGGAGCTGGGCTGGAAGGCTATCCGGGACATTGACGATATGTGTGCCGACAGCTGGAAATGGCAGTCCACCAATCCGGATGGCTATGCAACGGTAAAATAAAATCTAAAAAAAATTCTTGACGACTTAAAAAATAACGTGTATGCTGTCATACAGATGGTTATATAAGACTAACCACATGCATTTGACCGGAATTTTTGTTCCGGTCA
>CAZUBP010000136.1:0-4831 GCA_964618605.1 uncultured Lachnospiraceae bacterium
CATGGTTCTGGCCATGGAGAGAACACCTTTGGTATGCTTCAGATCATTTTTGAAGCCGTTCTGGGAAAATTCTCCCTTGATGGAATAGCCCGGGCCACCCATACCGGTGCCGTCGGGGCAGCCACCCTGGATCATAAAGCCCGGAATGACACGATGGAAGATCAGGCCGTTGTAATAGCCTTTTTTCACAAGGCTGATGAAGTTGTTAACGGTGTTGGGAGCAATTTCGGGATACAGCTCACCTTTCATTACGGAGCCATCCTGCATAGTGATGGTAAGTATTGGATTTGACATAAACATTCCTTTCTGCCCTTCCCGGCTATGCGGGAAGATGTTGCGTACTGTAATATAGTTGTCCCTGGGGACATCTGTTTACAGTATATCTGTTTCCGGGAAAGGAAGCAAGTGGAACTCTGCTTGAGTCCACAGAGCGGATGTGCTATACTGTGGTCGCTTGACATGAAACTATTCCTTCATTAAAAAGGAGAAATCAATATGATGATAGAAAGCTATTCCCCGGAGGAGACCTTCCGCATTGGCGAACAGCTGGCTAAAGAGGCCAGACCCGGGGATATATATACGTTGAACGGAGATCTGGGGGTGGGCAAAACCATTTTTACCAAAGGCATTGCCAAAGGCCTGGGGATAGAAGAACCGGTGACCAGCCCTACCTTTACCATTGTACAGGAATACGAAAGCGGCAGACTGCCCCTGTACCATTTTGATGTATACCGTATCGGAGATCCGGAGGAAATGGAGGAGATCGGCTACGAGGACTATTTTTACGGACAGGGTATCTGTTTGATCGAATGGGCCGGCCTTATTGAGGAACTGATTCCCCCTGAGGCTGTACGTATATATATAGAAAAGGATCTGGAAAAAGGACTGGATTACCGTCGGATCCGTATGGAAAGAGGAGAGTAGGATATGAAAATTCTGGCTTTGGACAGCTCGGGGCTGGTGGCATCCGTAGCTGTAGTGGAGGATGATACACTGCTGGCAGAGTATACGATCTGCTATAAAAAGACCCATTCTCAGACGCTGCTGCCTATGTTGGATGAGATAAAGAAAAATATTGAACTGGATCTGGACAGTATCGATGCTATTGCTGTGGCTGCAGGCCCGGGTTCCTTTACCGGCTTACGGATCGGCTCTGCCACGGCAAAGGGACTGGGACTGGCACTGGGGAAACCCCTGATCGCTGTCCCCACTTTGGAAGCTATGGCCTGCAACCTGTATGATACCCAGGGACTTATCTGCCCGATCATGGACGCCCGACGCAAGCAGGTGTACACAGGAATTTACAGATTTGAGGATCATGAGCTTTCCGTGGTCAGAGACCAGGAAGCAAAGAGTGTGGACGAACTGATAGAGGAGATCAATCACCGAGGTGAACCGGCCGTATTCCTGGGAGACGGTGTGCCGGTATACCGACAGCAGCTTCAGGAAGGACTGACTGTACCCTACAGCTTTGCCCCCACCCATGTAAACAAACAGAAAGCGGGAGCTGTGGCTGTCAGAGCCTGTACCTATTATAAAGAAGGAAAACTCCAGACGGCGGCAGAGCACAGACCGGATTATCTGCGGGTTTCCCAGGCTGAACGGGAAAGAGCGGAGCGACTGAAAAGAGAACAGGAGAATGCATAAATGACCATACGGGAGATGGAAATAGACGACCTGACTGAGGTTATGGCAATTGAAAATGAGAATTTTTCTGTCCCCTGGACGGAAATGGGCTTTTTTAGCTTCCTGATGCGGGATGATACACTGTTTCTGGTAGCAGAGGAACAGGGACATATCCTTGGCTATATGGGGATCATGACAGTGCTGGATGAGGGCGAGATCACCAATGTGTCCGTGGCAAAAACAGCCAGACGAAGAGGCGTGGCCCGGGGACTGGTGTCCGAGATGATCGCCCGAATGAAAAGCCGGAAGGTGAAAGTGATCCACCTGGAGGTAAGAAAAAGCAACGAGGCAGCGATCGCTCTGTATACAGCCTTCGGTTTTGTACAGGACGGGGAACGGAAGGGGTATTATGAAGAACCTGTGGAGGATGCCCTTCTGATGAGCTGCCATATGAACAGGGAAAATGAGGAGTAAACTATGCTGGATGTGTGTCTGTTGGGGACGGGAGGCATGATGCCTTTACCGGGAAGATTTCTGACCTCCCTGATGGTGAGATATAATGGAAGCAATCTGTTGATCGACTGCGGTGAGGCTACCCAGATTGCCATCAAGAAAAAAGGATGGGTCTTTAAACCTATTGATGTGATCTGTTTTACCCATTATCATGCGGATCATATCAGTGGTCTGCCGGGACTTTTGCTGACTATGGGAAATGCGGAAAGAACAGAACCCCTGACGCTGATCGGTCCCCGGGGGCTGGAGCGGGTGGTTAATGCTCTTAGATGCATTGCACCGGAGCTGCCTTTTCCCATCTGTTATCATGAGTTGACGGAGCCGGAGGAAAAGATAGAGATCTGCGGGTATCATATTACCGCTTTTAAGGTGCAGCACAATGTGCTGTGCTATGGCTATTCCCTGGAAATTCCCCGCAAGGGCCGTTTCGATGCCCAACGGGCGAAGGAGCAGCAGATCCCCCTTCCTTATTGGAATCGTCTGCAAAAGGGAGAGACGATCTGTACCGATGAGGGAGCAGTTTTTACCCCTCAGATGGTACTGGGACCGGAACGAAAAGGGCTGAAGGTAACCTATACTACCGATACGAGACCTGTACCGGTGATCGCTGCACAGGCAAAGGACAGTGATCTCTTTATCTGTGAGGGTATGTATGGCGAGCCGGATAAACAGAAAAAAGCCAGAGAATACAAGCATATGACCTTTTATGAGGCTGCCGGGCTGGCAGCAGAGGCCAAACCGAAGGAAATGTGGCTGACCCATTTCAGCCCCTCTTTGGTGTACCCGGAAAATTACCTGGAGGAAGTGCGGAAGATTTTCCCGGAAACCCATCTGGGGAAAGACGGTAAAAGTGTGACCCTGACATTTGAAGAAGAATAAAAGAAGGTAGGCAAGAATGGAAAAGGATATACTGATTCTGGGGCTGGAAAGCTCCTGTGATGAAACGGCAGCCGCTGTGATCAAAAACGGCAGAACTGTACTGTCCAATGTGATTTCGTCACAGATAGATATTCATAAGGAATACGGCGGCGTTGTGCCGGAAATCGCATCCCGTAAGCATATTGAACGGATCAATACGGTGATCGAGGAAGCGCTGAAAGAGGCCGGGGTAAAGCTGGGAGACCTGGATGCCCTGGGGGTTACCTATGGTCCGGGACTGGTAGGCGCTCTTCTGGTAGGCGTGGCAGAAGCCAAGGCTATTTGTTTCGCTGCAGATATTCCCCTGGTGGGAGTGCACCATATTGAAGGCCATGTGTCTGCCAATTATATTGAACATCCGGATCTTGAACCGCCCTTTTTGTGCCTGATCGTTTCCGGTGGTCATACTCATCTGGTCATTGTAAAGGATTATGGGGAATTTGAGATCCTGGGCAGAACCAGGGATGATGCAGCGGGAGAAGCCTTTGACAAAGTAGCCCGGGCTATCGGTCTGGGATATCCCGGCGGCCCTAAGATAGATAAGCTGTCAAAAGAGGGCAATCCGGAAGCTATTGTTTTCCCCAAGACCCATATCGAGGATGCACCCTACGATTTCAGCTTCAGTGGACTGAAAAGTGCGGTGCTGAACTATATTAATAAGGCAAATATGATGCACGAGGATATTCCCAGAGCGGATCTGGCAGCCTCCTTCCAGAAAAATGTGGTGGACACCCTCACACAGAAGGTGATCATGGCGGCAAAAGAGCATCATATGGATAAAGTGGCAATCGCCGGAGGTGTTGCCTCCAACAGCACTCTGAGAAAAGCAATGAAAGAAGCCTGTGAACGGGAGGGATTTACCTTTTATCACCCCTCGCCTATTTACTGTACAGACAACGGAGCTATGATCGGCGTAGCGGCGTATTATGAATTTATGAAGGGAACCCGACATGGCTGGGATCTGAATGCTGTGCCGAATCTGCCCCTGGGAGAAAGATAATGAAATGTAGTGCCATTGTGCTGGCTGCCGGCAGCGGAAAACGCATGGGAACAGCCGTAAAAAAACAATATCTGGAGATACAGGGTATGCCGGTGCTTGCCTACAGCCTGCGCTGCTTTGACAGACAGCCCTATATCCGGGAAATTATTCTGGTGGTGGCTGAGGAAGAAATGGCCTATTGCCGGGAGCATATTATAGAAAAGTATGGCATACAGAAGGTTTCTGTTATGGTGCCGGGAGGAAAAGAGCGCAGTGACTCTGTTTATGAAGGGTTAAAAGCCTGCCATGAGCCGGAGTACGTCTTTATCCATGACGGAGCCAGACCCTTTGTAGCAGAGGAATTGCTGCAGCGGCTGTTTGCAGATGTGCAGAAATACCAGGCCTGTATAGCGGCAGTTCCCGCCAAAGATACGATAAAAGTGGCCAATAGGGAGCGCATGATCGTGGATACGCCGGACAGGGCCACGTTGTGGCAGGCGCAGACTCCCCAGGTGTTTGCTTATTCCCTGATTCGGGAATGCTATGAAAAAGCACTGGCGGACCAGGCGGCAGGCCTGACGGATGATGCATCCTGCGTGGAATATTGTGGTAAGGGACCGGTATATCTAACAGAAGGTTCCTACGATAACCTTAAAATCACCACGCCGGAGGATCTGCCTCTGGCAGAAACAATTTGCGAAAAATACAGGTAGGTGTAAAGGCTTTTTCGCAATTGTGCATAAAGTTAAGAAAAAATAAAAATAATGGTTGACAGATGAGATATGGGTTGATATA
>CAZUBP010000137.1:0-2146 GCA_964618605.1 uncultured Lachnospiraceae bacterium
CCGGCCGGTCCAGTGATGACCGTCTGGTGCAGGCCGATCCCCATCTGGCCCTGGATTACCTGGTGGCTCCCCCCAGAATGGCCTTGTATATGGAGTACAGTACCCGGATCTATCACATCTATCTTAACTATATTGCGCCGGAGGATATTCATGTCTATTCTATTGATGAAGTTTTCATGGATGTTACCGCTTACCTGGACACCTACCGGATGACGCCTGCCCAGCTGGCCGCCAGGATCATGGGAGATATCCTGGAGGAGACGGGGATTACCGCCACCGCCGGTATCGGTACCAACCTGTACCTGTGCAAGATCGCCATGGATATTGTAGCCAAGCATGTCAACCCCGGGGCAAAGGGAGAGCGGATAGCCCAGCTGGATGAATTGTCCTATCGTCGCCTTCTCTGGACCCATCGACCTTTGACGGATTTCTGGCGGGTGGGAAAAGGCTATGCCAGAAAGCTGGCAGAATGCGGCCTGTATACTATGGGGGACATCGCCCGGTGTTCCCTGGGGAAACCAACAGATTATTATAATGAAGATTTACTCTATCGCCTTTTTGGCGTGAATGCGGAGCTTTTGATCGACCATGCCTGGGGCTGGGAGCCTTGCACGATGGCGGAGATCAAGGCCTACCGGCCGGAAAACAACAGTATATGCTCCGGTCAGGTGCTGCAGTGCCCCTATCCTTATGACAAAGGGCTGCTGGTAGTGCGGGAAATGGCGGATCAGCTGGCTCTGGATCTGGTGGATAAAGGGCTGGTGACGGATCAACTGGTGCTCACCGTGGGGTACGATATAGAGAATCTTACGGATCCGGTGCTGCGAAAGCAGTACACAGGGCCGGTGACCACAGATGCCTACGGGCGAAAGGTGCCCAAGCATGCCCACGGTACCGCCAATCTGAAGCAGCCCACCGCATCCTCCATGGTATTGATGGAGACGGTTACCGAGCTTTATGAACGGATCATGGATCCCCGGCTGCTGATTCGCCGGTTTTCCCTTACGGCAAACCACGTAAAGGAAGAGAAATGCGTGGTGCAGGAGGAAACCTACGAACAGCTGGATCTGTTTACGGATTACGAACAGCTCCGGGAGGAACGCCGCAGGGAAGCGGATTCCCGGGAAAAGGAGAAACGGATACAGAAAGCTATGCTGGATGTGCGGAAAAAATACGGCAAAAATGCTATGCTGAAGGGGATGAATCTTCAGGAGGGAGCCACCGCCAGGGACAGAAACGGGCGGATCGGCGGTCACAAGGCATAAAAAGCCGGAAAGGAAGGCAAAATGCAGGACCCGGAATTGAAAAAATATGAAGATATGCTGCAACTGCCCCATCATCAGTCCGGGACCCATCCCAGGATGTCCCGGCGGGATCGGGCGGCCCAGTTTGCTCCTTTTTCTGCTCTTACCGGCCATGAGGAGGCCATTGCGGAGGAGGAACGGCTGACAAAGAGCCGGGTATTGCTGGATGAGCAGGCATTGCAGATCCTTAATGAAAAGTTTTCTCTGATACGGGAGCATCTGGGGGCAGAGCAGCCGGTGACCTTTACCTGCTTTGTCCCGGATGAGCGAAAGGCGGGCGGGGCCTATCGCACCTGTACAGGGTGGGTAAAAAAGATAGATGCCTGTGCCAGAACCCTTACCCTTGCCGATGGGGAGATTTTGGAGATCCGGTATATCGTGGATATGGAAAGTGAGCTGTTTAAGGATATCACCTTTGAGGAATAGACAGGAAAGTACAGGGAGGCTTGTATGACAAGGGCAGAGAAGTTCACAGACGAGGAAATATTACAGCTGATAGAGGATGAGACTCAGACAGAAGTGCTGGCCGGACGGGCGGATCAAGTGCGTCGGGAGGTATACGGCGATGAAGTGTATGTCCGGGGGCTGATCGAGTTTACCAATTATTGCCGGAACAACTGCTATTACTGCGGTATTCGCCGGGACAATCGGGAGGTAGAACGATATCGCCTGAGCCTGGAGGATATTCTGGCCTGCTGTCGGGAGGGATACAGTCTGGGCTATCGCACCTTTGTCCTCCAGGGGGGTGAGGATTTTCATTATTCAGATGAGGATATTTGTCATCTAGTGGAGGCCATCAAGAAAAATCATCCCGATTGTGCCGTCACCCTTTCTCTGGGAGA